>JAMONN010000165.1 GCA_027065775.1 Flavobacteriaceae bacterium
TAGAAAAAGTAGCGTTAGAAAGTAAACCAAAGTTAATAATTGCTGGAGCATCTGCTTATTGTAGAGATATGGATTTTATACGCTTTAGAAAAATTGCAGATAAATGTGGTGCATTATTAATGGGAGATATTTCGCATCCTGCAGGTTTAATTGCCAAAGGGATTATGAATGACCCATTGCCTTATTGTCATATAGTTACTACAACAACTCATAAAACACTACGTGGACCAAGAGGCGGTATGATTATGATGGGTAAAGATTTTGAAAATCCGTTTGGTCTTAAATTAAAAAATGGTAACCTTAAAAAAATGTCTTCTATTTTAAATAGCGCTATTTTTCCAGGAATGCAAGGCGGACCATTAGAGCATATTATTGCTGCTAAAGCGATTGCTTTTGGCGAAGCATTAACCGATGAATTTTTGCATTATCAAGTTCAAGTTAAGAAAAATGCAAAAGTAATGGCTGAAGCATTTGTAAAAAGAGATTATAAATTAATTTCAGGAGGAACAGATAATCATATGATGTTGATTGATTTACGTAATAAAAATATTACAGGTAAACAAGCAGAAAATGCATTAGTTAAAGCAGATATTACGGTTAATAAAAATATGGTGCCTTTTGATGATAAATCTCCTTTTATAACATCTGGTATTCGTGTTGGTTCTGCCGCAGTTACTACTAGAGGTTTAAAAGAAAAAGATATGGAAACGATTGTTTCTTTAATAGATGAAGTAATTGTAGATTTTGAAAATGAATCTGTTTTAAAAAAAGTAGGGGGAAAAGTAAAAAAAATGATGAAAGAATTGCCTTTGTTTAAAATGTGATTTTTTTTTGAATAAAATAAGAATAGTTAAAGTGATACGATGACTCAAAGTCATTGTGTCACTCAATAATAATAATAATAATATAATCCTTTCATTGTACCTATTTTTTTTTACGTAATTACAATAATCAAGAATGAGTATTTGGGTAAAAGAAAATGAAATTAGAGAAGTACAGTATCGCTGTTTTTTTTGTATATTTGTTTTATGGGGAATTTTTTTAAAATATATATGTAGGTTTCAAGTCTTAGGAAAGGAGGAATTTTATTCCTTTTCTTTTTGAAAGAATAACACCAATTTTTAACCCTAGAGAAGTTACATTTATTACTTAAAAATTTAAATTTAATAAAAATATAATTTTATAAATATGGAAGATTTAATAAACAAAGAAGAATTTAGTATGCGTGATAAATTAGGAAATTTTAGTAGTATAGTGTGTTTAAGAGCTATAGTTGTAGGTCTAGAAGACGTTTTAGGAGTTAATGGTGCTAGGGCAAATTTAATTCTTGCTGGTCGTATTCGTGGACGAAATCTTATTAAAGCATTTGATTTAGCTAATACCGATAAACCACTAAATGAATGGTCTGCAATAGTAAAAGACGCATTAGGCCATAGAGGAACTCGCTTATGTACTATTTCTAAAGTAGAACAAATTAATGATAGTTTACTGCGTATGTATCTTAATGAAACAGTTTGCTCTGCAGGAGAAGAACAAGGGTCTTCACGAGAACTTACATTTACTCTAGGTGTAATGTATGGTATTATTGAAGAAATTACAGGTAATAAACTTCAAGTAAAGCAAACAGGTTCTGTATTACGAGGGCAGGATTATGATATTATTGATTTTCAAAAAATATAAGATTCTCGTACGTTTATAAAAAAAACAGACCACTTAATTACTTCTTTGTTTAACATATGATTTTAAAACAATAGTTTTAACCATTAAAAGGAATAATAATTAAAGCGATACAATGGTTTAGTACATCGTATTACTCAAAATAAGAATAGTCCAAAATTAAATTTCACAAAAAATCATTCTATTATTTCCATACATATCTTTTTGAAGTATTATATTTTTAAACCCTTTTTTTATTAATAAAGCAACAGTTTCATCACCTAAATATTGATTGATTTCAAAATAGAGTTTTCCGTTTTTTTTTAGGTGTTTTAAAGCAAAATCAGCAATTTTATCATAGAATAATAACGGATTATCATCTTTTACAAATAATGCTAAATGTGGTTCGTTATCTAAAACATTTTTAGCGATTTCTTGTTTTTCCAAATCTCTAACATATGGTGGATTACTTACAATAACGTCGAATTTTGAATTTTCTTCCAAAATTTTGGAGTTGAATTTTAAATTCAAAATATCGTTTAAGATAAAATCTATGGTAACTTTATTATTGACAGCATTTTTTTTTGCGATTTGTAATGCTTTTTCAGAAATATCTAAAGCAGATATTTTTGCATTTTTTAGGTTTTTTGCCAATGAAATTGCAATACAACCAGAACCTGTGCCAATGTCTAAAAGAGTAATTTTTTTTGAATTTAATTTATAATCGTTTAGAATTTTTTGTACCAATTCTTCTGTTTCAGGTCTTGGAATTAAGACGTTTTTATCCACCAAAAAAGGCAAACCAAAAAATTCGGTTTCTTCTATAATATATTGAATCGGTTTTTGGTTAATTAAATCTATTATTGCGTTTTCAAATTTAGTTTTGTCTACTAATAAATCAGGATTTAATATAATATCAACTCGTTTTAGATTAAAATAAAATTCCGTTAGAATAGCATAGAAACTATCTATTTCGGTTTGTGGATATAAACCTTCTAATTTAATTTTTAAAGTTGTTTTTAACTCTTTAACTGTCACTTTATTATTAATTTTTAAATTTTTAAGAAACCATACGTTGCAAGCAGTGTGCGAAGTGTTTCCTAAAGATTTTGTGATTAGTTTAAAATCATTTTTTTTATATAAATTAATTGCGGATTTCATTTGCGGAAAAGTTTCTAAATAGCATTTTTCAAAATATTTCGTAGCAAATACAAGACATTTTTTTAATAATGTTTCTCCGATTTTTAAACCTCTTGCTTCCGATAAAATGTACATTTTTTGCAACTCACAAATCGTGTTTTCGGCACCTTTTAATTGATGAATACCACAACCACCAACAATTTCATTATTTATTAATGCTATATAATAAACCGATTTTTCAGTTTGATATGCCTCATACATTGCATCGGTTTCTTTGTCATAAAATGCAGTGCCTTTTTTGTTCGCATTTAATTCCGTTAAAACGGATTTAATAATTTTTGATATAGATTTATTATCTGATTTAATAATCTCTCTAAATTCTATATTTTCATTCATTTGTTTTAGTACTTTTGCGATGTAAAATTACTAAGAATGAAATTAAGAAGTTTAATAGTTGTCAGTTTATTTTTTATACTTTCTTGTAAAGTAACCGAAAAACCAGAGTTTATAAATATTAACGGTTTAAAAATAAAACATAGTACAGCAAAAGAAGTTGAAATACAGGCGAATGCACACTTTTTAAATAAAAATAGTGTAGGAGGAAAGTTGCAAATAAATAAGATAAAAGTTTTTGTGGATAGTATTTTTATTGCAACAATAGACTCCAAAATTTTTGACGTGCCTAAAGAGGAAGCATTTACAATTCCGTTAACGGTTAATATACCGTATGATAAAGTTTTTAAAAACAATAAAAAAGATTTGCTTAATAATATTATGAATATGTTGCTTCGCAAGAAAATTTTAGTGCAATTTAAAGGTGGTATTCGTTATAAATTGGGTGATTTTTATTACGATTATGAGTTAGATTATACGGATAATATTTCCATTCAAATAAAATAAAATGATTAAAAATTATATTTTTGATTTTGGAGATGTTCTTATAAATTTAGATAAAAGTGCTACAGCAAAGGAATTACAAAAATTAGGAGCAGTTGATTTTACTACTGAAATGTCAGAAAAAAACCAATTGTATGAAAAAGGATTAATTACTACGGAAGTATTTATTGATTTTTATCAAACAAAATTCACCAAAACTTCTAGAGAAGAATTAAAAAATGCTTGGAATAAAATATTGTTAGATTTCCCGTTATATCGTTTAGAGTTCATCGAAAAATTTTCTAAAAAAAACCGTTGCTTTCTATTAAGTAATATTAATGAAATGCATTTAGATTTTATTAAAAACCAATTAGGAAATTCTTTTTATAATCGCTTTTATAATTGTTTTGAAAAGGTATACTATACACATGAAATTAATCTTAGAAAACCAGATACTGAAATTTTCGAATTTGTTTTAAGAGATAAAAATTTAATAGCAAATGAATGTTTTTTTATAGATGACACTAAAGAAAATACAGATATTGCCAGTAAATTAGGTTTTAAATGTTGGAATATAAATCCAAATGCAGAAGATATTATTCATTTAAAAAACAATTTAATCAGATGATTTACATCGTTTTAAGTATATGTATTAATGCGTTAATATTTGTTATCTTTAAATTATTTTCTAAATATCGTGTAGATACATTTCAAGCAATAGTTTTTAATTATATTTTTGCTTTTATAGTTGCATTATTTCAAAACACATCAGATTTTAGTATCACAGATGTGCCTAATAAACCTTGGTTTTTTGTAATTTTGATTTTAGGTTTTTTGTTTATTACTTTATTTAATGTAGTTGCTAAAACAATTCAAAAAATGGGATTTTCGGTAGTTGCCGTGTCTAGTAAAATGAGTGTAATTATACCCATAATATTTGGTGTAATTATATATAATGAAAAAACTGGAACCCTAAAATTAATAGGTATTTTATTAGCTTTAATTGCCGTTTTTTTATCTTCGGTAAAGAAAAATAATAACTTTGATAAAAATTATATTTATTTACCGATACTTTTATTTTTTGGTTCAGGAATTTTAGATACTTTATTAAAATATTTTGAAACAAACTATGTAGCAAAAAATGAACTTAGTTTGTATACAGGTTCTATTTTTTTAGTAGCAGGTATTATTGGATTTATAGTAATTATTTTTAAGTTAATTAAAAAACAAACCAAGTTGGCAGTTAAAAATATAGTGGCAGGTATTGTTTTAGGTGTTCCAAACTATTTTTCTATTTATTTTTTACTAAAAGCTTTATCTATTAATGAAATGGATAGTTCAACAGTATTTACCATTAATAATGTTGGTATTGTATTGCTTTCCACATTAGTTGGATTGCTTTTATTCAAAGAAAAACTATCAAGACTAAATTATTTTGGAATAATAATTTCCATAATTGCAATTTTATTGATAACTTTATCTTCATAAATGGAAAAAGAAAAAAGTACCTATTTAACAATTTCAAAACCTTCTGTTGGTGAAATTTACAAAGAGAAAAGCAGTAAATTTATTGGTTATGCGTTTCCTGTAATTTCAGGAAATGAAATTAAAGAGGCAATAAATAAAGTTAAAAAAGAGCATTCTAAAGCAAGGCATTGGTGTTACGCATGGCAATTGGGTATTGATAAAATTGCATACAGAGCAAACGATGATGGCGAACCAAATAATAGTGCGGGAAAACCTATTTATGGACAAATATTATCTAAAGAGTTAACTAACATTCTAATTGTTGTAGTTAGATATTATGGTGGTACAAAATTAGGTGTTGGTGGTTTAATTTCGGCATATAAACTTGCAGCAAATTATTCCTTAGAGAAGGCAAAAATCATAGAAAAAATTGTTAAAATAGAATTAGACATTGTTTTTGAATATAAAGATATAAATATTGTTATGCGATTAATTAATAAACATAATATTGAAATTATTGATAAACAAATGCATTTAAATTGTAATTATAAAATAGGGGTAGATAAATCAATTTATCAAGAGGTAATTAACCAAATTAATACCTTAAGGAGCATAAAAATTAATAAAAATGAGTAGTTTTTAAGATTAAATTATCATGATATATAATAAGGAGTACTTTATTTTTTTATTAAACCTCTTTAGAATATAATATTGTTACGTAAAAAAAAACTATTTATATAACCGATATATAACCGATTCACATTTTAAAACTCGAAACTCAAAAAAAACTTTTGTATTTATTTTAGATAATTTAAAATAAAAGTAGGTTGTTTTTAAAGTATATTGTTATATCTTTGTAACTTAAACTATATATTAATTTTTAAATTTATTTATTATGAAAAAAACTTTACTTTTATTAGTTGCTTTTGCAACAATTTCTTTAACAGCACAAGTTACTATTTTTGAAGATGATTTCGAATCGTACGATGACTTTATTATCGAAAACATTGGAGATTGGACTCAAATTGATGTTGATTTGTCAGCTACTTATGGTGCTAATGATGTTGATTTTGCAAACGAAGAATATGTTGGTACAGGAATTATTTTTAACGCTTCTGCTGGTACACCAGATGTAAGTGATGGTGTTTGGGCTTCATATGGAGGAGCGAAAGGGTTATACTTTATTGCTGCAACAAGTTTGCTTAATGATGATTATTTTATTTCACCACAAATTGATTTAACAGGCGCAGCAGGTTCTTCTGTTTCTTTTTGGTCAAAATCACTTACTGATCAGTATGGATTAGAACGATTTGAAGTTTTAGTTTCTACTGCAGGCAATACAGATGTTGCTGACTTTACTTTGGTAAGTGCAGGAGAATTAATGTCTCCAATTGATTATACAGAAACAATAATTGATTTATCTGCTTACGATGGTCAACAAGTTTATATTGCATTAAGATATAAAGCGCAAGATTCTTTTGTTTGGCAAGTTGATGATTTTAAAGTTGTAGCAGATAGTGTTGCTGCAGTAGATGATAACATTTTAGCTTCTTCAGTAAATATTTATCCAACTACTGCTGATGCTCAAATTACAATTAACAACAGAAGTGCTATTTCTTTAAATACTGCTTCAATTTATGATGTTAATGGTCGTTTAATTGCACAGTATGACTTAAACGGTTTAGTTGGTGAAAAATCAATTAACGTTTCTAACATTAGTTCTGGTTTATACTTTGTAGAATTAGCTTCTGACAATGGTAAAGCAGTTAAAAAAATGATTAAGAAATAATTTAATATTCTTATAAATTTAAAATCCTTGAAGTTTTCTTCAAGGATTTTTTTTTGTAATGTAAATCAAAAAAAACAAATTTTTAGTCATATTTAAAATATGACTAGTTTAATATTACGTTCTTATTTTCAGAACAATACTATTTTATTTAAAAGTTTATAATATTTGAACCTTTACTAAACAAAGATTATAAAATTTCTTTTAACTCTGTAAAATCACTAATTACCATATCTGCATTTTTTAAACTTTGCATTTCAGAAAATTCACTTCTAAAACCAATACAGTAGATATTTGCTCTGTTTGCAGCTAAAATACCATTATCGGAATCTTCAATTACAATGCATTTATTTTTAGGAATGTTTGCTAATTTGGCAGCATTTTCAAAAATTTCAGGATGTGGTTTAGACTCTTTTAAATCTGCGCCACTTAATTTACCAATAAAGTATTTGTCTAAATTAAATCTATTAAAATGTTTATCGGTGAATATATGCATGTTTTTACTTAACTAATGTTTTAATATCGATTTAATTAAATATTTGACTTTGTTAGACTCAAAATTAGTTTATTTTTGTTGAATCCATTTTAATTCTTATGAAAAAAACAGTTAAATATTTTTTATTTTTCCTTTTAAGTTTACTTCTAATTTTTATAGGTATTGGAATATTAAATTCTTCCAAAATAAAAAAAGGAGCTTTAAATTTCACTAATGATTGGCAAGGAAAGATTATCAATATAAACGGAGAAAACATTAGATACATTCAAGAAGGAAAAGGTAAAGATGTTTTATTAATCCACGGAACTCCAGGTTCTATTGAAGATTGGAATCCGTTAATAAACAAATTAAAAAACAACTACAGAGTTACCGTTTTTGATCGATTAGGAAACGGGTTTAGTACTGCAAACAATTATAAATACACACTTTCTGAAAACACAAATTTTGTTACTACTTTTATTAATAAATTAAATTTAAGCGATGTTGTTATAGTGGGACATTCGTATGGTGGCAGTATCGCAACAAAGTTAGCAACGCAAAAGAATGATAAAATAAAATCTTTTGTAGTTATTGCCTCACCATTATATCAATTTAATAATAGTTTTGATCATAAATTATTGGCATCGCCACTTATTGGTAAAGGAATAGCAATATTAATTGCTAAATTTGCAGCAAAACCGATGATCGAAACAGGTTTGAAAAAAGCCTTTGGAGAAGAGATTTCTTCGGGTTTTTTAAAAACAAGAATACAACTTTGGTCGCAATCAAAAGTTCTATATACGACTTCTAATGAACGTAAGAATTATGAAGACGATTTATTAGAAAGCAGTAAGAATTATAAAAACATCACAAAAAAAATCACTTTTTTTGTAGGTTTAAAAGACAATAAAAATATTATTGAAGATTTTAATCAAACAAAAAAAGATATTAAACAAGCACAAAATATTTCCTTTAATGACGTTTCTCATTATATTCAATTTGAAAAAACAAATGAAATTTTGACAATCGTAGAGGAACACTTAAATCAAAATTAATGAATAAATTTGAACCCTTTTTCGAAAAAATAGAACAAAGTTTACAACAAGATGATTTTGTAAAACTCACATTAAGCAAACCTCTAAGTAAACAAAATGAGTTGCAAAATGTTTATTTAAGACTCATTTACTTAAAAGAAGAGCAATTTTTTCAGTTTACTTATAGATATAAAACTAATGATCAGGTTAAAAACCATTCATTTGAAGAAGCCAAAGAAATTTTAGAAGATTTACTTTTAAACGCTTTTAGATTCGCTACTTTATTTGCCTTAAGTGAAGATACACAGTGTTTTATTTCTAAAAAGAAAGTGGTTACTATTAAAAAACAATATCCAAGTTTTAAAAATAAATTGCCAGAACATCATGATAATATAAAAACTAAAAAAGTGGAGAAAAGTGATTATTTATTCCATTTAGGTATAAGTGATAAAGAAGGAAATATTATCCATAAAATGGCCGATAAATATCGTCAGATTAATAAATATTTAGAAATCATAGATGATTTAATTAAAACTTCTGATTTACCAAATAAAATTAATATTGTAGATATGGGTTCAGGTAAAGGTTATTTAACTTTTGCATTATATGATTATCTAACAAATAAAAAAGGGCACGACGTAACAGTTACAGGTATTGAATTAAGAGAAAAATTAGTGAATTATTGTAACGAGATTGCTCAAAAATGTAAGTTTAATAACCTGCATTTTGTTTGCAAACCAATTGAAGAATATAAAGAAAAAAACATCGATATCTTAATCGCCTTGCATGCTTGTGATACAGCAACAGATGATGCATTATATAAAGGTATTATTTCTAATGCCACTTTAATTGTAACAGCGCCATGTTGTCATAAACAAATTAGACAGCAGTTAAAAGGTAGTCAACAAGATAATCCGATTTTAAAATATGGTATTTTTAAAGAGCGTCAATACGAAATGTTAACAGACACTATGCGAGCTTTACTTTTAGAGAAAGAAAATTATCAAACTAAAATATTTGAATTTATTTCAAACGAACATACTAGAAAAAACGTAATGTTAGTAGGTAAGAAGTCTTCCAGAAAAGTGGATACAACAGTGATTGATAAAAAAATAAATGATTTAAAGCAAGAATTTGGAGTTACAGAACATTATTTAGAAGAATTAATGAATAGTAAATGAAAATTTTAAAATAAGACTCTATGCTATTTATATTGGGTAATTTATTTTCTCGCAAAGGCGCTAAGTCGCAAAGTTAAGTCTGTCTAATGAGTAAGTCGCTATTATATTTGCTTTAATTAACCACTCAATTCGACATAGTACCAACTTATATGAACTTAAATGTCTTATATGGTTAAATAAAACTCATTATATAAAATTATGAATACAACAAATCAAATAAACCCAAAAGCAATTAAGTTTTTAAAACGATTAGAAAAAACAGTGAGAAACAGCAAACATTATTTATAGCCAACTTATATGAACTTAAATGCCTTATATGGTTAAATAAAACTCATATTATATAAAATTATGAATACAACAAATCAAATAAACCCAAAAGCAATTAAGTTTTTAAAACGATTAGAAAAAAACAATGATCGCGAATGGTTTAAGGAACATAAAGAGGAATATAAAGATTTAGAAGATGAGATAAAACAATTTTATGCAGCACTAAATTCTAAATTACAAAAAGACGATAAAATTGATAAACTTAAAATGTTTAGAATCTATCGTGATGTTCGATTTTCTAAAGACAAAACACCATATAATTTACATTTTTCAGGTTCGTTTATGCGTGCTACCGCGAAATTAAGAGGTACATATTATTTAAGAATTAAATCGGATGCAACATTAATTGGTTGTGGATTTTGGGGACCAAGTAAAGAAGATTTATACAGAATTAGAAAAGAATTTGAATTAGATACTTCTGAAATTAGAGATATAATAAATAATAAAAAATTTAAAACTATTTGGGGAGATTTTGTTGGTGAAGAACTTAAAACAGCACCAAGAGGTTTTGATAAAAATCATGAAGCAATAGATTTAATTAAAAAGAAACAATTTTTATTTATAAAAGAATTTACAAATAAAGAAATGTTATCCGAAGATTTTCAAGAACAAGTATATAATTCTTTCAAAGCAATTAGACCTTTTTTTGATTATATGAGTGAAATATTAACAACCGATTTAAATGGTGTTTCTATTTTTGACAAATAAATTAAATGCAAAAAAAAACGATTACTTAATTATAAGTAATCGTTTTATATAACTTTAAAAGGAATCTATTTACCAAATAAACCACCTAGTAATCCGCCAAGACCACCTTTTTTTCCGCCGCCCATAAGCATTCCTGCAACATCATCAATAATACTTCCGTCGCCATCAGCGTCTAATAAACGATTTACTAAACTTTGTTGTTCTTTTTGACCGCCACCAAGCATACCGCCAAGTAAACCGCCTAAACCATTTTGATCAGAAACTCCTTGTGATTTTGCTTGCTTACCTAAAGCACCCATTAAAAATGGTCCTGCAACTTTTAATATATTCATTGCACTGCCTAAATCAATACCACTTGATTTACTAACTGCTTGTGCAACATTTTCTTCTCTACCACCAAATACATGACCTAAAATCCCTGCACCATCTTTCATTACATCATCGTCAATTTTATCGCCACCTAAGATACCGCTTAATTTATCCATTATTCCACCATCATGCTTTCCGCCCATTAATGCACCTAATAAACCAGATGCACCGTCGCTTGTTGAAGCATTATTTTTCATTGCTCCTAATATTAAAGGCATTGCTGTACTTAATGCGCTTTGTGTTTTGTCTTGTCCTAAACCTAATTGTTTACTAGCACCGCTAATTAACATTTCTCCCATTGGTCCCTTTAATAAATCTAAAATTCCTGCCATTTTAATTTTTCTTTTTAATATGATTAATAATTATTTCTTGCAATTTACAAATAAATTACATTTCTTCAAAAGAAAATATCGTGCCAATATTAATTTTATTTTTATATATTGCTGTCTTAATAAATTATAATTTAATATATGAAGAATTTAGCATTACATTGGAAAATTTTAATAGGAATGATTTTCGGAATCATTTTCGGAATAGTAATGAATAAAACTTCTTTTGGAGATTGGTTTGTAAACGATTGGATTAAACCTTTAGGTAAGATTTTTGTAAACATGCTAAAATTAATAGCAATACCTTTAATTATGGCATCGCTAATAAAAGGAATTTCGGATTTAAAAGATATTTCAAAATTCAAAAAAATGGGTCTGCGAACTATTTCCATTTATATTATAACTACGATTATCGCAATAACTATTGGTCTTGGATTAGTAAATATTATTAAACCAGGAGTAGGAATTGACCAAGAAACAGTTACAAAATTAAAAGAAAAATACGCAAACAATGCTAGTGTAAATAGTAAGATGGCAACTTTTAAAAACAATAAAGAAAAAGGACCATTACAATTTATTGTGGATATGGTTCCTTCAAATGCTTTTAAAGCAATGAGTGAAAATAAAAATATGCTGCAAGTTATATTTTTTACCATTTTATTAGGAATAAGTCTACTGCTAATACCTGAAGAAAAAGCAAAACCGTTAAAAGATTTTTTTGACTCCTTAAATGAAGTCGTCTTAAAAATAGTAGATTTAATAATGCTTTTTGCACCTTATGCGGTTTTTGCATTATTGGCAACGGTAATTGTAAATTCTGAAGATGCCACTATTTTATTAGCCTTATTAAAATATGCTTTTGTGGTTATTTTAGGTTTGTTATTAATGATTGTGTTTTATTTAATAGTAGTTGCAACGTATACTAAAAAATCTCCATTATGGTTTTTAAAACAAATATCACCTGCACAATTATTAGCATTTTCTACAAGTAGTAGTGCTGCAACTTTACCAGTAACTATGGAAAGAGTGGAAGAACATATTGGCGTAGATAAGGAAGTGAGTAGTTTTGTACTACCAGTTGGCGCAACTATTAATATGGATGGTACAAGTTTGTATCAAGCAGTAGCTGCTGTTTTTTGTATGCAAGTACTTTGGCCAGAAGGTTTAATGTTTAGCAACCAATTAATTATTGTTGTAACTGCATTATTAGCATCAATAGGTTCTGCCGCAGTACCAGGAGCAGGAATGGTAATGTTAGTAATTGTATTAGATGCTATTGGTTTTCCGCCAGATATGTTGCCAATTGCTTTGGCACTTATTTTTGCAGTTGATAGACCTTTAGATATGTGTAGAACAACAATTAATGTAACAGGTGATGCTGCGGTTGCTATGGTAATTGCAAAATCATTTGGTAAATTAGGAGAACCCCATGTAAAAGACTGGAATGATGATTATAAAGGTAAAGTTTAATTTTTTGCAATTAACCAATTAACCAATTAACCAATTAACCAATTAACCAATTAACCAATTAACCAATTAACCAAAACCTATGAATATTTGCTTTTTAATGTATCCTTGGGAAACTATTAAAGTTCCTGAAAATGATTCGAGTGTATGTTTAATACACGAATGTGTAAAACGTGGTCATGGTGTTGCTATTTGTACACCTGCAAATCTAACTATTAGGAATAGTGAAACAAGCGCTTTTTGTACCATTATTAATAAGATGGACAAAGTGCCGAGTAACTTAAAAACATTTCATAAAACGGCTAAAACTCGAGAAGAAATGTTACCGCTAGCAGGTTTCGACGTTATCTTTATGCGTGCAGAACCGCCATTAGATCCGTTAATGTTAAATTTTTTAGATTCTGTAAAAGAAGATGTTTTCATTATGAATTCGGTAAACGGAATGCGTGTAGCAAATAACAAATTATATACCGCAGTTTTTGATGATCCAAATAATGAAATTATACCAGTAACACATGTTTCAAAAAATAAAGACTATTTAATTAAAACCATTGAAGAATCAACTTCTGAAAAAATGATTTTAAAACCGTTAAATGGTTTTGGTGGTTCTGGAGTTATTTTAATTGAAAAATCAGCAATGGGAAACATTAATTCTTTATTAGATTTTTATCTTCAAAATGCCATTGGCGGAAGCGATTATGTAATTTTACAAGAATATATTGAAGGTGCCGAAAAAGGAGATGTTCGTATATTAATGCTTAATGGTCAGCCAATCGCTTCAATGAAAAGAATACCTGGCGAAAAAGATCATAGATCAAATGTTAGCGCTGGCGGATCTATAGAAAAACATACTTTAACAACAAAAGAGAAACAATTGTGTGCTAAAATTGGTCCAAAATTAATTGCAGATGGTCTTCATTTTGTTGGTATAGATGTAATTAGTGAAATGTTAGTAGAAGTAAATGTAATGAGTCCAGGCGGAATTACCTATATGAATAAAGCATATAGAGCAAAAATACAAGAACCAATAATAGACTTTTTAGAGGCAAAAGTAATGGAATTAAATGCAGGTTTTAACCGTAGAGCAAAATTGAGAAAAACGGTTGATGATGCGTAATCAGTCATCAGTTGGCAGTATTAAGTTATTAGTAAACGAATTATAACCTAAATAAACTTTTGCGACCTTTGCGAAAAACTTAGCGACCTTTGCGGTTAAACCTATGCAAAAACTATCCATAAATCAAATAATTAAAAAGATAAATAATCAAGAAACATTTCATGCTGTTTCTAATGATTACTCGTTTACTTTAAAAATTGATAGTTATGTACATTATGTTTGTGGTGCAGTACATAATGGTCATCAGTTTAGAAAATCACTTTGGAAAAATTGTTTGCATACCGAATATGATCGTTGGTTTGAAGAAGATCCAGAAACTAAAACAATGATTCAATCACATCCTATAGTTATTGCTGGTTGTGATTCAAGATTTGAATACGATTTAAATCGAGCGCCTGAATCTGCAATTTATATAGATGCTTGGGGAAAACAATTGTGGAAAAACCCGTTACAAGAAAGTGAAAAAATACAAAGTTTACAAAAACATGAGGATTTTTATAAAGTAGTTAATGCATTAATCTCTAAATTAGAAGAGATACACAATAAGGTAATTGTTTACGATATGCATTCTTATAATTGGAAACGTTGGAGTAGAGAAGTGCCAACTTTTAATTTAGGCGCAGGTAAAATAGATATGAATAGATTTGGTGATTTTGTAGAATCTTGGCGAAAATCATTATCCGAGATTAAACTTCCAAATAAAATTAAAAGCACTTCTTTAATAAATGATGTTTTTAAAGGAAATGGTTATTTTTTAAATTACATAACTTCAAATTTTAAGAATACATTAGTTTTAGCTACAGAAGTAAGTAAAATTTATTGTGATGAATTAGAACAGATTATGTATCCAGAAATTGTTAATGCAATAGAAAAAGAATTAATAGTAAGATTAAAAGCGCATGCAAAAAGGTTTTTAAATAATTAATTCGTTTCTTTGTATTTAATATGACTACAACTGATAATATAGTATTTGAAATTGATAATAAGTTAGATCAATTAGTAAAAAAAATTGAATTACTAAACTATATTAATCCAATAAATATAGAAGTAGAAAAAGAACGTTTTTTTCAATCTAAATTCACAAAAAACCCAAATTTTAAATATCCAAAAGTTGATTTTGATTCTTTTAAATTACAAAGAGAATTATTTGCTTTAAAAATTGAAGATATTGAGGATGATATAATAAGAAAATTATACGAAGATATTATTTACGAATATTCAGGTTTAATAGAATGTATTACTACAATTGGTCAAGGAAAAAAGTTTTATTATAATTCACTTAAATCTTTTGGTACACCAACAGAAAAAGATGTAGAAAATGCTAAATTTATTTTACATTTTGAAGATGAAATAGATATAGAGAAAAACTTACCGCGTTTTGATGTACACGAAACTGAAAAATTATTTAGAGAATATTCTAAGCAATACGATTTTTCGTATGAGATAAAACATTCCGATAAAATGTCTGCTATTGCAATGGTTTTAAGTAATGACAAAACATTGGTGTTGAATACAAATCACACTTTTTCAGAAACAGATGTAAATATTTTAACAAATCATGAAATAGGTGTTCATATGGTTACAACTATGAATAGTTTGCGAAATGATTTAAAAATATTTTCACATGGTTTTCCTAACAATGTAGAAACACAAGAAGGTTTAGCGGTCTATAGCGAATATATGTCTAATAGTATTACGCTATCTCGATTAAAAAGACTGGCATTTAGAGTTATAGCTGTTAATTCTTTAGAAAAAGGGTATGAATTTAAGCAAACTTTTAAATTACTGTATAATAATTATAGTTTATGTAAAGAAAATGCATTTAATATAACTTTAAGAGTACATCGTGGTGGTGGTTTTACAAAAGATTACTTGTATTTAACTGGTTTGTCAAAAGTGTACAGTTATTATAAGAATGAAAAAAATATTAATTTGCTTTTAACAGGAAAAACATCTATTGAATATGCAAAAAGCATTAAATATTTAATTAGTAATAACTACGCTAGAGAACCGAAATATATTACAGATTCTTACCAGAAAAATAAAAATTCAAAAAAAACTATTGCGTTTATTTTAGATAATTTAGCATAAATTGCGATTAACAAATCAATATTTCAAGAAGTTGAACAAATTAATAATTTAAGGTATCAATAAAAAATGTTAGACTTTTTTAAGATTAAATTACCATATCAAAATGCAATAAAGCACAAGTTTTTAATGGCACTATTTTATGGTTTTTTACCATATACTTTTTTATTGATTTTTAAACCATTTGGGTTAAATGATTTTTTACAACATAATAAAATATTTGTTTTAGGGTATAGTTTTATTGCATTTGCTTACAATTTCTGTATCTATTTATTAATGGATAAAATATCTTTTTTTGTTAAGAATTGGAATGTTATTAAGGTAATCTTATTATACTTTTTTATTGTTTTTTCTATTTCTGTTCTATATTATATATATCATTGTTCAGGTGAAAACCTACCACTTTATAAAAGTATAAATTATGATGAAATTGTGTTTATGGTGATTGCCATCACTTTACTTCCCACTATATTAGTAGTTCTTACTTTAAAGTTAAACGATAATAAGAGGTATTTCTTGGAGTTAACTTCTAAAAAAAACAATAAAATTGAAGTTAATAAGGTTAAGAAACGAGTTTTTAAAATAAAAACAACATCATTAAAAGAGCAAGACTTAATAATTAATATTAATGATTTTTTATATGTAAATTCAGATAATAATTATTGTCATTTTCATTACCTAAATAAGGATAATATTGTTGTAAATAAAATGCTTAGAATTACCTTAAAACAAGTCGAAAGTCAGTTAAAAGATTTTAAATATTTTTTAAGATGTCATAATTCTTACATTATTAATACCTCAAAAATTATTAAAATTGATGGAAATTCAACAAATAGAAAAATTAAATTGAAACATGTTAATTTTTCAATACCGACATCTAGAAGTCTAAAAATAAGCGCTTTAAGTGAATTATTGCAGGACAACCATTTACCACAAAATCCACTAAATACAACATTTTAGAATAAAAATATTAAAACTAAAAACTCTTTTGTATCTTTGCTTTGCTAAAAAGAAAATTAACAATAAAAATGAGTGATTTAGAAAACGAAATCGAACGATTGATTTCAGAAAAAAAACGCATAAAAGAAAAACTCTCAGAAAATTTTAATGATAAGGATGATTCGCATGACGATAATCTAAAAATATCTATCGAAAAATCAACAGAATCTAATCCGATAGAAGTTGATATTATAAAATTTAAAAAAGAGACTCTAAAACAACTTGCAGATGCAAAAATAGGACATAAAAAATGGATGTCTTATGTGCAAATACTAATAGCACTTGGTGATATTCAATCTGCAAATGCAGAAATACCTGTAAATTATACAATGTGTGATTTTGGAGTATGGTATTACGGTCATGGACAATTATTAAATGAATATGACAGATTTGATGAAATTGAAGAAATTCATCAAGAAGTTCATGATACATACCTTAAAATTTATAATTTATATAAAAATCCGCTAAAAGGATCTTTGCTTAAAAGCTTAAAAAAAGCAGAATTTAATAGACAAGAAAACGCAGAAAAATTAGCTATAGTATTAAAACAACATTCTAAAACTTTATTCGAAATATTGAATGATATGTCTGACAGATTGAAAAAAATGTCTAATGAAAAGTTAACCGAGATGATTAGTTAATTTAATATTTATAAATACCCCCAAATTTATTATTATATTGACAAATCAATATCAACGAACAGTTAACAAATGGACAAAATAAAGGAAAATAAAGAAGAGTCACCACTATTAGAGATGGACTCTACTCGAAAAATAAAGAACCTCAACAATGCACTAGATATTAGTAATATGATATCTGTTGAAAATATGATTGCTTTAAAAGAGAAATCTGCTAGAATAGCTAAAGGTTTGATTAATGATAAATCATCTGCGGATATGCCTTCTATTAAAGAAGATAAAATTCACAAAATAGATGTTAAAACTGTTGATAGTAAAATAAATGTTGAATTAACTCCAACTAAAGGATTAACTTCTACTGAAGAATTAACTCCTGTTAAAGAATTAACTTCTACTGAAGAACCAGTTCATGTTAAAGAATTAATTTCAGTTAAAGGATTAACTTCTACTGAAGAACCAGTTCATGTTAAAGAATTAATTCCAACTAAAGAATTAACTCCTGCTAAAGGATTAACTTCTGCTAAAGAATTAACTTCGACTGAAAAAGTAATTATTAACCATACGATTGATAAAACAAATACAAACAAAGAAAAT
This sequence comes from Flavobacteriaceae bacterium, assembly GCA_027065775.1. Taxonomy (GTDB): domain Bacteria; phylum Bacteroidota; class Bacteroidia; order Flavobacteriales; family Flavobacteriaceae; genus S010-17. The sequence goes on from JAMONN010000165.1 coordinate 18,252, forward strand.
ATTACTAAAGTCAGTAATATTGTTTCGAAAGAATCACTAATAGAAGAATTAGAGACTGCTCAAACTGACCATTTAAATTACATGAAAAATATTTATGTATTTTTACAATTAGAAGGAAATGTAACTAATTCACAACTTACTAATCCTGAAAACTATACTATGTGTACTTTTGGGGAATGGTACTATGGTAAAGGGCAGTCATTTACTGAGTTTGATGAATTTAAACAAGTAGAATCTTTACATGTTGTTATTCATAATTATTATTTAAAGATATACAAATTATATAGTATTACTTTAAAAAGTTCCTTTTTTAAAACGATAGCAAAGTTAGAAAAAGAGCGTTTGCTAAAAGTTGAAAAATTAGTTGTTATTTTAGAATCTAATTCTAATCAATTAATTGATTTATTAGATAAAATAGCAATAAAAATTAAAAGTATGAATCCAAAGGAACTCGAATCTATAATGACTTAATATTCTGTTTTATCTTCTTTTTCTCGCCATTTATTAAATGGTATTAGCGCAATTTCGTGTTCGCACTGTTCAAAAGGTATTTGTCTTTTATTGTATGGCAACGGAATTTCATCATAAATAAACTGATCATCAAATCCTATTGCTGCGGCATCTTCTTGGTTAGAACCATAATACACCATTTTTGGTCTTGCCCAATAAATGGCACCTAAACACATAGGGCAAGGTTCACAACTTGTATAAATAATACAATCATCTAACTGAAAAGAGTTTAAATTTTTACAAGCATCGCGTATTGCAGTAACTTCTGCATGTGCAGTTGGATCATTACTTGAAGTTACCTTGTTATTTCCACGACCAATAATTTCGCCATCTTTAACAATAATACAACCAAATGGTCCACCTTCATTAGCATTCATTCCTTTTAAAGCCATATTTACAGCTTCGGTCATAAAATATTTGTGATCTTTTTTCATTTTTTTAAATTTAATTTTAGATGTTGAATTATTAATTTTAAATTATTTTCAACATTCAACATTCAACATTCAACATTCAACATTCAACATTCAACATTCAACATTCAACATTCAACATTCAACATTCAACATTCAACATTCAACATTCAACATTCAACATTCAACATTACAAAGTTCCAGTCATATCTTGTGGTACAACCCATTCATCATATTGTTCGGCAGTTACGTAACCTAAATTAATAGCTTCTTCTTTTAAAGTAGTGCCGTTTTTATGTGCTGTATTAGCAATTTCGGCAGCTTTGTAGTAACCTATTTTTGTATTTAAAGCAGTAACTAACATTAATGAATTGTTTAATAATTCTTCTATTTTTTTAGTATTTACTTCAATTCCTTCTGCACAATTATCATTAAAAGACAAACATGCATCGCCTAATAATCTAGCGGATTGTAAAAAATTTGCCGCCATTAAAGGTTTAAAAACATTTAATTCAAAATGACCTTGCATTCCACCAATGGTTATCGCAACATCATTACCCATAACTTGTGCGCAAACCATAGTCAAAGCTTCTGCTTGCGTAGGATTTACTTTACCTGGCATAATAGAAGATCCAGGTTCGTTTGCTGGTAATATTAATTCGCCAATACCACTTCGCGGACCAGATGCTAAAATTCTAATATCATGTGCAATTTTATTTAAAGAAACGGCTAACATTTTTAGTGCTGCATGACTTTCTACTATAGCATCATGTGCCGCTAAAGCTTCAAACTTATTTTTTGCAGTAATAAATGGTAAACCTGTAAACTCTGCAATGTATTTTGCAACTAAAACATCGTAACCTTTTGGAGTATTTAGACCAGTACCAACTGCTGTTCCTCCTAAAGCTAATTCGGATAAATGACTTAAAGAATTATTAAGAGATTTTAGACCGTGATCTAATTGCGAAACATAACCAGAAAATTCTTGGCCAACTGTTAATGGCGTAGCATCCATTAAATGGGTTCTACCAATTTTAACTACATTAATAAAGTCATTAGACTTATCATCTAAAGTATTTCTTAATTTTTTTATATTTGGTATCGTATTCTCTAGCAGTATTTTATATGCCGCAATATGCATTCCTGTAGGGAAAGTATCGTTAGAAGATTGCGATTTATTTACATCATCGTTAGGTTGAATTATTTTTTCACCTTCGCCAATTATTCTACCTGCAATTTCTTGCGCTCTGTTAGCAATTACTTCATTAACATTCATGTTACTTTGTGTGCCAGAACCAGTTTGCCAAATAACTAACGGAAACTGATTATCATGTTTTCCAGCAATAATTTCATCACAAACTTGCCCAATTAAATCTCTTTTACTAGCATCTAAAATACCAAGTTCGCAATTTGTGTAAGCTGCCGCTTTTTTTAAGTAAGCAAAACCATAAACTAATTCTAATGGCATGGATGCACTTGCGCCAATTTTGAAATTATTTCTAGACCTTTCCGTTTGTGCACCCCAATATTTATCACTTGGTACTTCCACATTTCCCATCGTATCCTTCTCAATTCTGAAACTCATAATATGCTATTTTAATTTGATTACAAAGTTACTAAAATAAGTACAGTTGCATTGCAATTTTTTTAGAAGTTAATTTGTATTTTTGAAAAAAACAAATGTCAAAGAAATCTTTATTTTTAGTGATTATTCAATTTTCTTGTTTTGCTTTTTTTGCATTTGATGGTGTTTTTAAAACGAATCATTGGTTATTTTATATACAAATTATAGGTTTCTTACTGGCTGTTTGGGGCGTTTTAGTTATGAAAATGGGTAACTTTAACGTACAACCTGAAGTTAAGAATAATGCAAATATCGTAAAAAAAGGACCTTATAAAATTATACGAAACCCTATGTATTCAGGTATTATTCTTTTCATTGGTGTCGCAATAATAACCGACTTTACTTATCTACGGCTTTCTATATTTATGTTATTAACCTTAGTACTATTACTTAAAATATTTATGGAAGAAACGTTTATGGAAGAACGATTCGGAAAAGAATATTTAGATTATAAACAAAGTACATATCGACTGCTGCCATTTGTTTATTAAGAATTGTTTAATTGTTTAATCGTTTAATTTTTAAATTGCTTATTTTTGTAAATAAGAAAAACAAACTAAAATGCTAAAAAGAATCTGGAATAAAGGAAGTAAGCAAAAAATATTTTTAAGTTTATTATTATTAATAATTGTATTCACTTTATTCATACTACGCGATGATTACCAACCGTATTTACTATTTGTACGTAAGTATATTTTTATACTATTAATATCATTATTTGTAATAATATTGACATTAAGAAGAATTCGAAGAGTAGATAGTAACATAAAAAGAATTTTCACTTTTATAATGTTATTGGTGTTTTTCGGAATTTTATATTTTGTAGGAGCAAAAACTGGTATGTATGCATTTATGCAAAAGTATAATATCTATAAAAATTTAGATTTAACCGAAATTAAGGAATTACCAACTACAAGAAACGAAAGAATACAACCATATAATAATATTGTTACCATGGCATATGAATCTATTGGTGAAACCGAAGAAATTTCGCCGCCACAACTAGTAAGAATAGATTCTACAAATCGTTGGACAATGGCAATTCAACCAGCAAAGGAGTATGCTTGGCAACGTTTAAATGATAATACCGAAGAAATATTTTCTGTGCCAAGTTCAACTGCTTTCCCTAGATTTGCAGGAGAAAATAGACATAATGTTACTTTTTCCATAGGCGAATCTTTATCTTTTAGTAGAAATACTTATAATGCTGTTGTTCAGAAATTAAATCCTTGGCAATATTTTAATTTAGAACCCGAAGAAGTTTTTTATATGAAAAATGATTCAGGAGATTGGGTACAAGTAGTAAGTCTAATTAAGTGGAAAGGTTTCTTTTTTCCATATCCAACTTTTGGTGGTGTTATGGTAATTGAAAATGGCGCACATTCTGCATCAGATTATTTTGAGCGTTTACTTTTCGGAAAAGGAACTTATATTTCTGCTACTGAAATGCAAAATCATCCTTATTTGAAAAGACAAAATACCTTATCGGAAAAAGTTTCGCGTTTACAGGCAGAATCGTTAAAATTTTTAGGTGGTTTTAGTGATCCATTACCTTGGAATATGAAAACTTCGGTTAAAATACCAGACTTAAAAGACGATCAAAATCAACAACCATTTGTAACCGATTTTAATTTTGATGGTGTAGATAATACTGCTTATAATGGTTTGTATCATTGGTTTGGTTTAGAACCAATAGGCGAGGAGCGAACAAGTTTATCTTATTCTGTTTTTATTCCATCAGACGGAAATAAACACATGATGTATTACGATCATGCAAAGAGAAAAGAAGGTTTTGCAGGTGTATCGGCAATGCCATTAAAAGTAATGGAATCGAGAAAAGAATTTGATTGGTCGGTAAATAAACCAGTGGAATTTAGACCGTATATTAAGGATATTGCTGGTAAGCGAAGAATGTTTGTACTATCAACTATAGCTGCAAAAAGAGAAGATTCTAAAAAGTTTGATGGTTCAGCAACACCAGATGTAGCGTTGATTGATATGGATTATAGAGATGTTATTTGGGTTGACGTAAAAACACCAGAAAAATGGAATAACACCATTATAAAGCAATTAGGAACTGTTTGGAAAGAAGGTGAAACGGACAATGATTTTTTTAAGAATAATATGAATTTTATGGAAGAATTAAAAGATATAAATATTGAAAATGTATTAATAGCAAACGATTCAAGTTTTGTGAAATCTACGGATTCAATTACTTTAAAGTCTAAATCTACCCAAGATAAAATTAAAGAATTAGAAGCACAAAGAGATTCTTTAAAAGTAATTAAACTTCAAAAAGAAATAGAAAATATTAAAACGAATATTAATGAATAACGTTTAATCACAAAAGGCACAAAAGTAATAATCCGTGCTAATCTGTGAAATCTGTGTCTAAAAAAAAACAAATCGGTGTCTAAAATAAAAAACTACATAAACGGTCAAAATATATATCCATTAAACGATAAATGGTTAGATAATTATAATCCATCTAATGGTGAAGTTTATGGTCAAATACCTAATTCTTGTAAAAAAGATGTAGAATTAGCAGTAGAATCCGCTAAAAAAGCATTTGAATCTTGGTCTAAAACTAGTATAGACGAAAGAAGTAAAATTCTTTCAAAAATAGCAGATTTATTAGAAGAAAATTTAGAAAAATTCGCCAAAGCAGAATCTAAAGATAATGGTAAACCTTTAAGTCTAGCAAAACTGATTGACATACCAAGAGCAGCAGATAATTTTCGATTTTTTGCACATGCAATCACCCAATTTGGGTCGGAATCTTATGAAACTTTAGGTAAAGAAGCGATAAATTATACATTACGTCACCCAATTGGTGTGGTTGGTTGTATTTCGCCATGGAATTTACCTTTATATCTATTCACTTGGAAAATCGCTCCAGCGTTAGCAACAGGTAATTGTGTAATTGCAAAACCAAGCGAAGTCACACCAATGACAGCATATCTATTAGGAGATATTTGCACCAAAGCAGGTTTGCCAAAAGGTGTTTTAAATATAGTGCATGGTTTAGGGCAACATGTTGGTAGCGAAATAGTTTCGCATAAAGAAATAAAAGCAATTTCATTTACTGGTGGCACACAAACAGGAGCAGCAATTGCCAAAATTGCAGCGCCAATGTTTAAAAAAATGTCTTTAGAATTAGGTGGTAAAAATCCTAATATCATTTTTGCGGATTGTGATTATGATCAAATGCTAAAAACAACTTTGTTATCATCGTTTTCTAACCAAGGACAAATTTGTCTTTGTGGCTCTAGAATATTTGTGGAGAAATCGATTTATAATAAATTTAAAACCGATTTTGTAAAAGCAGTTAAAAATCTAAAAGTAGCACATCCAAGTGATAAAGATGCGAAAATTGGAGCGCTAGTTTCCAAACCACATATAGAAAAAGTACTAAGTTATGTAAAAATAGCAAAAAAAGAAGGTGCAAATTTACTTTGTGGTGGCGAAAAAGTTTCCATAAAAGGATACGAAAATGGTTATTACATGCAACCAACGGTTTTAGAAATACAAAATGATAGTTGTAAAGTAAATCAAGAAGAAATATTCGGACCAATTGTAACCATAATGCCTTTTGAAACCGAAGAAGAAGTTATACAAATGGCAAATTCTGTTAGATATGGTTTGTCTGCAAGTATTTGGACAAACAATTTAAAACGCACAATGAAATTAACCAGAGAAATAGAAGCAGGAATCATTTGGGTTAACACTTGGATGTTAAGAGATTTAAGAACACCATTTGGTGGTGTGAAAGATTCTGGAGTTGGTCGTGAAGGTGGTTTTGAAGCATTACGATTTTTTACAGAACCGAAGAATGTGTGTATTAAATATTAATCCCATCTTCCGTCTTCCCTAAGGGAAGAAACTATATGTTGCATTAAACAAAATAGTATTAATAAGAAAATGAGAATAATAAAAGTATAGAAAATTATAAATTTAATATTAACTAAAATTTAAAAGTCCTTCCTTTTGGGAAGGATTTAGGATGGGATGAACATAAACCTAAACAACAAAAACGCCCTAGTTTGCGGAAGCACACAAGGCATCGGAAAAGCATCAGCAATCGCATTAGCACAATTAGGAGCAAACATTACATTAATTGCTCGTAATGAAGATAAATTAAAAGATGTAATTACAGAATTACCAAATAACGGAAATCAATCACACCATTATTTAGTAGCAGATTTTAGAAATCCTGTGAAATTAGGTAAAATAGTTACCAAACATCTAGAAAATATAAATACCATTCATATTTTAATAAATAATACTGGCGGACCTGCAGGCGGACCAATTTTTTCTGCTGATTTATCTGAATTTGATGCTGCTTTTACACAGCATTTAAAATCTAATCATGCTTTAGCACAAGCAGTTGTGCCAAGTATGAAAAAAGCAGGTTACGGTAGAATTATTAACATGATTTCTACAAGCGTAAAACAACCTTTAGATGGTTTAGGAGTTTCAAATACTATTAGAGGAGCAGTTGCAAGTTGGTCAAAAACATTAGCAAATGAATTAGGACAATTTGGTATAACGGTAAACAACGTACTTCCTGGAGCAACAGGAACAGTTAGATTGAAACAAATTATTGAAAATAAAGCAAGTAAATCGGGTAAAACTATTGCAGAAGTGGAGCAAATAATGCAAAATCAAGTACCAATGAAACGATTTGCAAAACCTGAAGAAATTGCAAATGCTGTTGCTTTTTTAGCAAGTGAAGCTGCAAGTTATATTAATGGTGTTAATTTACCTGTGGATGGTGGAAGAACGAAGTCGTTATAAATTATTTTTAAATGAAATATAAATTAATTATCCTATTATCGTTATTATGTCCCGTTGTTTTCGGACAAAATTACACCTCTTATTTTACAGGAAATACTACAAATATAGAAACCAATCCAATAGGCGGAATTTGCATGATGGGTGGCGCATCAGAACACAATGAAGCAATGCGTTGGTTTTTAGAAAGAGCAAATGGTGGCGATATTTTAGTGCTTAGAACAAGTGGTTCTAACGGTTATAATGATTATATGTTTTCCGAATTAGGTATTACGGTAAATTCAGTAGAAACTATTGTATTTAACAATGCAACGGCTTCTAATGAAAGTTATATTCATCAAAAAATACAGCAAGCAGAAGCAATTTGGTTTGCAGGAGGAAATCAATGGAATTATATTAATTATTGGCGAAATACGCAAATTCAGACTTTAATAAATGAAGCAATTCAAGATAGAAATATTACAATTGGTGGCACAAGTGCAGGCATGGCAATTTTAGGTGGTTATTATTTTTCTGCTCAAAACGGAACAGTTACTTCTGCGACAGCGTTAGCAAATCCATATAATTCTAGCGTAACGGTTGATAATAGTCCTTTTTTAGAAAATGATATTTTATCCGATGTAATTACAGATACGCACTACGATGACCCAAATAGAAAAGGAAGACATGTAGTATTTTTAGCAAGAGTTTTAGTAGATACAGATGTTACCATAAAAGGAATTGCTTGTAACGAATATACCGCAGTTTGTATTGATGAAAATAATATAGCTAGCGTTTATGGCGATTATCCTGCTTATGAGGAAAGTGCTTTTTTTTTGCAAACCAATTGTGAATTAACCGATTTTAATCCGGAAAATTGCACGGAAAATAATCCATTAGTTTGGAATTTAAACGGAACAGCAATACGTGTTTGTAAAGTTAACGGTACAAATAATGGCGAAAATACATTTGATTTAAATGATTGGAAAACTACTTCTGGCGGAATTTGGCAAAATTGGTATGTTGATGATGGAATATTAATTGAAAATAAAGGTGCTGAAATTAACTGTAGTAGTCTTTTAATTAATGATGATGAATTAAAAAATCTGGTTGCTGTTTTTCCAAACCCATTTATCAATGAGGTTACAATTAAATCCGAAGAAAAAATATTAGAATTAACACTTTTTGATTTAAATGGTAATTTAGTAGGAGTAAAATCGAATTTAAATGAATTTTCAAATTCAATAAATACAAATTTATTAATTTCAGGTATTTATTTTATTAAAATTCAGACAATTAATAATGTTCTTTTTGTAAAAATATTAAAAAAATAAAGAATGAGTAAAACAAAAAAAGACATGTCTTTTTTACAGCATTTAGAAGAACTACGTTGGTTGTTAGTTCGTTCGTTTGGTGTAGTACTTTTTTTTGGAATAGTAGCGTTTATCTTTAAAGGTTTTATTTTTGATAAAATCATTTTTGTTTTTCAGGATGCAGATTTTATTACCTATAAAGTGCTTTGTTCTATTTCTAAAATATTTGGTTCTGAAGGTTTATGTATAGAAGAAACTACGTTTAATATACAAAGTTTAAAAATGGCAGAACAATTCTCTGCGCATATTTGGATGTCTTTAACATTCGGATTTATTTTAGCATTTCCTTATGTTGTTTATGAAATTTGGAAATTTTTAAAACCAGCATTACATAAAGAAGAACAAAAACATGCTAAAAGTTTTATTTTATTTTCTTCATTTTTATTCTTTTTAGGAATTCTTTTTGGGTATTATATTTTAGCACCATTAACTATTAATTTTTTCGGAAATTATTCTGTAAGCGATACTATTCAACGGAATTTTAAATTAGGTTCATACATCACAATTGTAAAAACAGCAGTGCTTTCCGCTGGTTTTTTATTCGAATTACCAATTGTTATATACTTTTTAACCAAATTAGGTTTAGTAACACCCGAATTTTTAAGAAAAAACAGAAAATATTCCTTAGTAATTATCTTAATTTTAGCGGCAATATTAACTCCTGCAGATATTTTAAGTCAGATAGTTGTAGCAATACCAATGCTGTTTTTGTATGAATTAGGAATAATAATATCTAAAAGAATCGTTAAAAAACAAAAAGCAGCACTTGCAAAAGGGTAAATTGTAGTATTTTTAGCACTTATTAAATAATTCCATTATATCGAATTAAATGATAAATACAAGAATTGTTGGAAAATTCAACATTTAAAATTTAAAATTTAAAATTCAACATTCAAAAAAATGAAACTAAGAGCAGAAAATATAGTAAAAATATACGGAAGTAGAAAAGTGGTTAAAGGTATTTCGGTAGAAGTGAACCAAGGTGAAATTATTGGTTTGTTAGGACCAAATGGTGCAGGAAAAACCACATCATTTTATATGATTGTCGGAATGGTTAAACCAAACGAAGGCAAAATATTTTTAGATGATAAAGAGATAACTAATGATTCGATGTATAAAAGAGCACAACAAGGCATTGGTTATTTAGCGCAAGAAGCATCTATATTTAGAAAATTATCGGTAGAAGATAATATTATGTCTATTTTAGAATTTACAGATTTATCTAAAAAAGAGCAAAAAGCAAAACTAGAATCGCTAATTGAAGAATTTAGTTTAGGTCATGTAAGAAAAAATCGTGGTGATTTACTTTCTGGTGGCGAACGTAGAAGAACAGAAATTGCTCGTTGTTTAGCATCCGATCCAAAATTTATATTGTTAGACGAACCTTTTGCAGGTGTCGACCCGATTGCGGTAAATGATATTCAATTTATTGTAGCACATCTTAAAAATAGAAATATTGGTATTCTAATAACCGATCATGATGTACAAGCAACTTTAGCAATTACAGATAAAACCTATTTAATGTTTGAAGGTGGGATTTTAAAAGAAGGAACGCCAAAAGAATTAGCAGCAGATGAAATGGTGCGTAAAGTATACTTAGGTAATGATTTTGAGTTGAAAGAAAAGAAGTTTGATTAAGCTAATTTCTTAACAAGTTTTCATACCAATTTAAAATCTATATTCTATTTAGGTAAATATAAATTGGGTTATGTTTCTATATTTAATAAATACGCCAAATTAATATGGAATTGCAGAATTATTAGAACTCAAACATTAAAAAAGGCACTAATTACTAAAACCAACTTTTAATCAAGTCATCTTCAAAATTTAATTCATTTTTATGTTTAAATTCATTAGATTTATCATTATAATTATAATCTTTTTGCCAATCTTGAAAATTTTGTGAAAGTTCCATAATGCTATTGCAAACAAATTCGACTTCATAATTAGTCATTGTTGGATGAATAGACATACGAATCCAACCTGGTTTGTCAATAAGGCAACCTTCTTCAATTTTAGTAATTAAATCATTAGAAGATTGTTGATCTACATGCAGTAAAAAATGACCATAAGTACCCGCACAAGAACAACCGCCACGTGTTTGAATACCAAATCTATCGTTTAAAATTTTAACACCTAAATTAAAGTGTAAGTCATCAATATAAAAAGAGAATACACCTAATCTTTCGGTTTGATTTTTTGCTAAAATATGTAGATTGCTAATATTATTCAGTTTACTGAAAACAATAGCATTAATTTCGTGCTCTCTTTTTAGAATGTTCTTTACACCAATCTCTTCTTTTAACTGAATTGCTAATGCTATTTTTATAGTTTGTAAAAATGCAGGAGTTCCACCATCTTCACGCACTTCAATATCATTTATGTAAGAATGTTCGCCCCAAGGATTAGTCCAATTTACAGTTCCGCCACCAGGATTATCTGGTGTGGTATTTTTATATAATTCCTTATTAAATATTAGCACTCCAGAAGTTGCTGGACCGCCAAGAAATTTGTGAGGTGAAAAGAAAATAGCATCAAAATAACAATTTTCATCTTTATGCATGTTAATATCTACGTAAGGTGCAGAGCAGGCATAGTCGACAAAACAGAGGCCATTGTATTTATGAATTAATTTGGAAATCTCGTATACTTCAGGTTGAATACCTGTGACATTTGAACATGCAGTTACCGAGGCTATTTTAATTTTTCGGTCTTTGTATTTTTCCAAAAGCGTTTTGAAATTACTTAGACATACTAATCCTTTAGAATTATGATGAATAATTTCAACATCTGCAATACTTTCTAACCAAGTAGTTTGATTAGAATGATGTTCCATATGCGTAATAAATACAATAGGTTTTAATTCTTCTGGAACTTTGGTATATTGTTTTAAAGTATCACAAATTCTAAGACCTAAAATTCTTTGTAATTTATTGATAACGCCTGTCATTCCGCTACCTTCAGTTATTAAAATATCATTTTCATTTGCATTAACATGATTTTTAATAATTTCTCTAGCTTTGTGATATGCTTTGGTCATTACAGAACCTGTTACCGAAGTTTCGGTATGTGTGTTTGCTACAAATGGCCCAAATTCATTTAATATTTTTTCTTCAATAGGTCTGTATAAGCGACCACTTGCGGTCCAATCGGTATAAATTATTTTTTTTTCGCCATAAGGAGTTGTGAAAGTTTGGTTTATTCCAACAATATTATCACGATACTTTTTAAAATATTTTTCCAATATCTTTAGTTTTATTATTCTTTAACTAATTTTAAAATTTCTTTGTAAAAAAAAGAATTTTCTATATTTTTTTTGATAGTATTTTCAATTTCAGCATCTTCTATGTTTTTAAACCATGAAAACGGCAACTCTATTTTTTCGTCTAATATTTCTATACTATAAATGGTCATAACCCCAAAAGAGTCTTTTTTATATTTTAATATGGCATTGTCGACATTCAATAAAAAGGCATCAACATTTAAATCAAATTTAACAATATTTATTGCTTTGTCAATCATCTCATTAGATTCATTGGCATGATTGGCATGAAAAATATTACCAAACAAATGTGTAATTGCAGTTTGTGGTTTTTTTAATTTCAAATAAATATTAGATTCTAATATTCGTGTTTTACTTCTTAGGTATTCTTCTTTGTCAAACAATTGTGAATAAGCACCTGAATACCAGTCTTTTGAATTTTTAATATGAGAATTTGCTTTTTTATATGCTTCTTTTTGATAATATATCTTTGCTAAGATATAATGAGCTTTTCCTTTATGGGTTTCTCTAAATGTTTTGAATTCCTGATGTTTCTTAATTAAATTTTGTTCTAAAAATTGTTCTAAAAAAGAAATAGCATCATCCTGTTTTTTTAATTTTGCTGCTAAAACGCCACTATAAAAAAATGCTTCGGAGTCACATAATGTATTAGGCTTTTGTTTTATAGTTTTTTTTAAATAGCTAAGTGCAAAATTAACAGCATCCGATTCAATTTTAGTAACTACTTCAAGTTCGTTTTTATTTTGGAATTTATTTTTTTGAAAGGAGAAATCTATACCGTCTTCAATTAATTGATATAGTGTTGCTCCTTTTTGAAGGTTCTTACATTTTTCTTGGGAAAATAAGTTAATAGTAATCACAAAAAAAATGATAAAGGGAATTATTTTTTTCATTGCAAGATTTTTTAATCTAAATACATAACAATAATAACCCAAATTTTTTAATAATTTCCAAAAAGTATATAAAACTTTTATAAATGTTATTAAAATAATCTAAAACGATAACCAAATGTATATGAGGTTTCTGCAAAAGTAAAATGTTGGTTTGCTTTTTCACTGGAATCATTGGTTATTCTAATGTCATTCATATTAATATAACCATATTTAAAGTCGGTTTTGATAAAAAACCGTTTAAAGAAAGTTAAACTTAAACCGCCACTTATAGACATACCAAAACCTGAAATATGAAACTGATCATAGCGTTCGTTTCCTAAAATGGTAGTATTTGTTTTTGGCATTAATACGCCAATATCGATTCCTTCTTCTAAATTAACTTCAAAATTATCAGTATTAATATGTAATAATTTATTTAGATTATCAAATCTATTGGCACCTATAAAAATATAATTTAAACCATCGGTATGTTCAAATAATATAAAATTTTGAGATAAATTTATACTATCATGGTTATAATTCCCATCAAAATTCACATTTTCTGAAATAAGTTCTCCTCCATTATTGATAAAATTATAATCACCAACTGAAATATTTCCATTTATTGTAACTTCATAATCATTTCTCATTACATATTTCATATGATCATAACCAGCAACAATATTATAATTATTTTTTATAAAATAACCTATTTCTAAATTTGTTTGTGGTAATGTTAGTCCGCCAGGATCTAAAAAACGAATACCAAAAGATTTAGGTTTATCATCTGCTTTTACATTGGTTAATTCAAAATCAAAATCATTTCCTTTAAAGGAAATATCGGATGTAGAATAAGAACTTCTGTTCCAACCCCAAGAAGCAAAAAATTGCCCTTTTCTAGCATTAACATCATATGTTTTTGGTTTTTTATCTTCTTGTGAAAAAGAGAATTGTGCGGTTAATAACAAACTTAATATTATTAATATATTTTTCATTTTAAAATGTTTTCTGCAAAAATAATTGTTTAAAAAATTTATTTTATGATATTTATCATTTTCAATAAAAATTAACATACCATTTTTATTAAATATTCGCTATTTTACTAATTTGATCTATCATTTTTTGTGCCAAATCATCTGCATTTTTTTGGGAATCACTTTCTGTATAAATTCTAATAATTGGTTCAGTATTAGACTTTCTTAAATGTACCCATTCGGTTGCAAAATCAATTTTCACACCATCTATAGTCGAAATATTTTCGTTTTGATACAATTCTTGTACTTTTTCTAGAATTTCTTCTACATTAATTTGTGGTGTTAATTGAATCTTATTCTTACTCATAAAATAAGACGGATAAGAATCTCTTAATTCCTTACAAGATAGTTTGGTTTGTGCTAAATGACTTAAAAATAAAGCAACACCAACTAGAGAATCACGGCCATAATGTGATGCGGGATAAATGATACCACCATTTCCTTCGCCACCAATAATTGCATTAGAATCTTTCATTAATTGTACCACATTAACTTCGCCAACGGCACTTGCTTGATATTTGCCATTATGTTTATTGGTAACATCCCGTAAAGCACGTGATGATGAAAGGTTAGAAACTGTATTGCCAGAAGTTTTGGATAATACATAATCTGCACAAGCGACTAAAGTATATTCTTCACCAAACATAGAACCATCTTCATTAACTAAAGCTAATCTGTCTACATCTGGATCGACAACAATACCTAAATCTGCTTTTTCTTTAACTACTAGTTTGCTTATTTCGGTTAAATTTTCTGCTAAAGGTTCTGGATTGTGTGGAAATTGTCCGTTTGGTTCACAATATAGTTTTACACATTCTACATTTAATGCCTCTAATAATAACGGAATTGCAATGCCACCAGTAGAATTAACAGCATCTAATACTACTTTAAAATTCGCGTTTTTAATAGTATTTACATCTACTAAATCTAATTTTAATACTTCTTCTACATGTTTTTGCATGTAGTTTTTCTTTTTAGAATACGTTCCTAAATCATCAACTTCCGCAAAAATATAGCTATCATTTTCTGCAATGTTTAAAATTTCCTTGCCTTGTTTATCATTTAAAAATTCACCTTTTTGGTTTAATAATTTTAAGGCATTCCATTGTTTTGGGTTATGCGAAGCGGTTAATATAATTCCGCCATCTGCTTTTTCTAAAGGTACAGCAATTTCTACTGTTGGTGTTGTTGAAAGACCTAAATCTATTATATCTATACCTAAACCTACCAAAGTATTTGCGACTAAACTACTTGTCATTTTACCTGAAATTCGAGCATCTCTACCAATAACTACAGTCAGTTTTTTATGATTATTTTCCTTTAGAAGAAAATAACCATAAGCCGAAGCAAATTTTACAATATCTATTGGTGTTAAGTTACCGCCTACTTTTCCGCCAATTGTTCCTCTAATTCCTGAAATTGATTTTATTAATGACATTTTTTTTGTTTATTTTCTGAAGTACAAATTTAACCTTAATTTAAAGATGACAAATTAAATTTCAATTTTATTAATTACTATTTTGCAATTTATCTTGCGTCTTATGCTTTAAAGCGAAGCGGTCTTATGTCTATCATCAGACAACATTATTTTTCCACTTTGGATATAAGTAATAACATCTACGAAATTTTAAGTCTTCGAGTAGTAATTTTAAATCTTTCATTAAAATTTTGTTTTTCCCGGAAACATTTATTCCTCTTAAAAGTGCGATGTAGGTTTTCATATTGAAAATATAAGTATATTTACTGAAAAGTAAAATTATGAAATATTTTTTAATATTCTTTTTAATATTACAGATATCTGTTGCTCAAACACTAAGTATTAGTATTAATGAAAATACATATGGTATTGACCAGACGAACTTAATAATAGTAAGTCAATTTAAAAATATTGCTGATTATAATGACTTGTCAAATTATTCTGATATTACTATTGTTTTTAATGGTGAAAATTATCAATTTCTACAAATTCCAAAGTCACTACGGTTTGGAACAAAATATATACTTACTAAAAACTCAAATGAATATAATTTATTTTTTACAAGTTTGCCAATAATTAGTATTAATACTTCCAATAATATTGAAGATGAACCAAAAGTTTCAGCAAATTATACTTATTCGGATAATGAACAAATTGTTAATTCGATAATAGGTATTGAATTGCGAGGTGGAGTTTCACAAAGTTTTCCGAAAAAAACATATGATCTTGAATTTTGGACGGATGAAACTGGAGATAATTCTCAAAATTTTCAGTTTGGTAACCTGAGGAATGATGATGATTGGGTTTTAGACGCATTATATAATGAACCACTTAGAATTAGATCATATATAGCACATAAATTATGGTTGTCGATTCATCAACCTTATTATTTAGAAGATGAAGAAAATGCAAAATCTGGCGCAGATGTTTTATTTACAGAACTTTTTTTAAATAATATTTATACGGGTATTTATTTACTTTCAGAGCAAATTGATAAAAAATTATTGCAATTAAAAAGTTTTAACGGAAACATACGAGGTGAACTTTATAAAGGTTTCACTTGGGGAAATTCAACATATTCCGAATTGCCAAATTTTGACAATAATGATAGAATTTGGGGAGGTT
>JAMONN010000166.1 GCA_027065775.1 Flavobacteriaceae bacterium
GTCTTTCTTCAAAAATAGGTAGTTTATTTAAGTACTTTAAAAAGAAAAATAAAAAGGAAGTTGTGATTTAAAAGAATCAAGTTTGTTTTTACAGGTTTTTATTGGTCTTAAGTCAAGTTATATGCTTTAGTGCATTTCATTTTAGATTCTAAAAATTTCAACAAGAATTACACAAATTCAATATTCCGAAATTCTACGAAACAGAGACTTCGTCAGCAAAAAAAAAACTATAAAATTCTATCTCGTAGTGGTTTATTTAAACCTACTTTTAGAATAAGAAAACAAACGTTTATCTTTTATTTGTTCAGCAATACCCTTTGGTAGCATTTCTTCCCAACCTTTATCACCTTCACTAATCATTTTTAAAACAGTTCTAGAAAAAATATTTAAAATATCTGGATTGTAATTCGAGATATCTACAATTTTACCATTATACTTAAAGAACTTGTATAACTCTTTCATTCTAGGATGTACTTTTAGGTTTTCACTAGTAATTAAATCACCAGTTTCTTTATCGATAATAGGATATAGATAAACCTTTAAATCTTTAAAGAATAATTTACCAAATGCCTCTAGAATTCCGCCACTTAAATCACGATAATATTTTTCGTCAAAAATCTGAATAAGATTGTAAACTCCCATTGCCATTCCCATACGTTTTTTGGTGAATTCCGAAAAATATTCTACTAATTTATAGTATTCTTTAAAAGTAGAAATCATCACATTATGACCTAATGAACATAAAAGTTCAGCTCGATCTAAAAAATCTCTTTCGTTTAATTCGCCATCTGCCATTAAATTCGCCAACGTTATTTCAAAAATAATTTTGGTTTTTTCAGGTTTTACCTTTTTATCTTGTAAAAATATTTCGATACTTTTTTCATACATATCCATATTTACTTTTGTTACAGGTCTAAAACTACCACGTAAAGTAAAAATATTGGCTTTATATAATTGTTGTGCTGGTAAAACATTGTTACCATCTTGACCAAACATTACGGCATTTGTAAAACCATTACTAACCAAATGCAAACTCATAATTCTATTGTCTACATACATAAACCGCGGACCAGAAAAATTAATCATGTCAACTTCTATCTGATCTTTATCTATATTATCATACAATGATGAAAGTAAATCTTTCGGATTATCATTTAAATAATAAGCACCATAAATTAAATTTACACCTAATCTACCTAAAGTTTCTTGCTGTAATCTTGCGTCTGTTTCTTTAAATCTTACATGTAAAATAATTTCATTAAACTTTTCTAAAGGTCCTAATTGAAATTTAACACCAACCCAACCATGACCTTTAAATTTTTTGGCAAAATCAATAGTTGCAACGGTATTTGCATAGGCAAAGAATAGTTTTTCAGGATGTTTTTCTCGAGTTAATCTATCTTCGATTAAATCAATTTCATGAGAAAGCATCTTTTTTAATCTTGGTTCAGTTACATAACGGTTATCTTTTTCGATACCGTAAATAGCATCCGAAAAATCTTTATCATAAGCACTCATTGCTTTTGCTATAGTTCCTGAAGCGCCACCAGATCTAAAAAAATTACGAACTGTTTCTTGACCAGCACCAATTTCGGCAAATGTACCATAGATATTTGCGTTTAAATTTATGCGTAACGCTTTACGTTTAATTGAAGGAATATCTTTAAGTATAGTATCTCCTTTTATGCTAACAGCCATTTTTTTAGTTTTAGTTTGTCTAAAGAATTTTGTGTTTTATTATAAAACTTTTAGATTGTTACAAATGTAAAAATATTTGTTCTAATTTTTAATTAAAATAATATTATTTTTGTGAAATAGTTACAGTTTAAAACTAATTTTGATTCATTATAAATAAGATATGAAAGTACTATTTTTAGGAACAGGAACTTCAAAAGGAATACCAGTTATTGGTAGTGAAAACGAGGTTTGTTTATCTAAAGATTCAAAAGATAAAAGATTACGTTCTTCCGTACTTGTTTCTTGGGATACGTTAAATTATGTGATTGATTGCGGACCAGATTTTAGAATGCAGATGCTAAATGCAAATATTTCAAAAATCGAAGGGATTTTATATACACATGAGCACAGCGATCATACAGCAGGTTTAGATGATATTAGACCATTTACACAAAAATATGGTGATTTACCTTTGTTTGCTAAAAAACGGGTGTTAAAAAATTTAAAAAAACGATTCGATTATATTTTTACTACAGAAAACAAATATCCTTCTGCGCCAAGTGTAATTCCGAATATTATTAAAAATAGTCCTTTTCTTCTAAATAATTTAGAAGTTATGCCAATAAAAGTATTGCATGGCAAATTATCTATTTTCGGTTATCGGTTCGATAAGTTCGCTTATTTAACCGATGTGAGTTTTATAAAAGAAAGAGAGAAAAAGAAACTTAAGGATCTAAATGTTTTAGTTATTAATGCTTTACGAATAGCAGAACATCCAACACATTTTAATTTAGAAAAAGCATTAGATTTCATTAAAGAGATTAATCCTAAAAAAGCATATATAACGCATATTAGTCATCAATTAGGATTTCATGAGACTGTAGAGCAACAATTACCAAACAATGTTTTTTTAGCATATGATGGTTTAGAAATTGAAGTATAATTTTAAAATAAAAAAAAATTCCAAGTTTTCACAAGGAATTTTTTTTGGGGTAGAAGATGGGATTCGAACCCACGACCCTCGGTACCACAAACCGATGCTCTAACCAACTGAGCTACAACTACCATTTATTGAATTCAATAAATTGCTTTTTACAGCGAGTGCAAATGTAAAATATTTTTTAATTTCTGCAACAGAAAATTAAATTAAATTATCTAATGATTTTACAGCAACAAATCTTTCGGTTGTAAAACCTTCTGCATACGCTACGCCAATCAGTCTTCCTAGGTCTTGCGCCCTGTAAGTAACGCTATCTAAAAAATTTTTACTTGTAATTGGTGAAGTTGGTTCGTTGCTTTTTGGATCATAAAATTGAGAACTATATGCTTTTATAGCGTTTAATTTAATATCTATATAGCCAGAAACATCAACTACAAAGTCTGGTTTTAAGTTTTTCCATTGTATATAGTGGTAAACTTGTTTTGGTCGCCAAGCATCTTGATTTTTATTATTTATAGAAGTTTCAATTTTTCGTAAACCACTTAAAAAACAAGCATTACTTACTAATTCACTTCCTTTTGAATGGTCTATATGCCTATCATCAATAGCATTACAGAGCACAATTTCAGGTTGGTACTTTCTAATAATTTCAATGACTTTTAATTGATGTTCTTTATTATTAATAAAAAAACCATCTGCAAATGCTAAATTTTCACGAACCGTTAGTCCTAAAATTTTTGCTGCATTCTCTGCTTCTTCATCTCTAATTTTAGCGGAACCTCTTGTGCCTAATTCGCCACGAGTTAAGTCTAAAACACCAACTTTTTTGCCTAAAGAAATTTCTTTGGCAATCGTTGCGCCACAACCCAATTCAATATCATCTGGATGTGCGCCAATGGCTAATATGTCTAATTTAATCATTATTATTTAATTTTTCGTGAATACAAATAGTATGTTTTCCTTTTTTTTGACATTGGTTGTTAATACTATTTTTCAATCCAATTAATAATTTTTTCATCGGTTGGCAGTGTTTTTGGTGAAATCACCTTTTCTAATTCGCCATTTTTATTAATTAGGTATTTTTGAAAATTCCATGCAACTTCAGAATCTTGTAAACCGTTTTTAGATTTTTGTGTTAAAAACTGATAAATAGAATGCATATCTTCGCCTTTAACCGATATTTTTTGCATCATCGGAAAAGTAACTCCATAATTTTGTTCGCAAAATGCACTAATATCTTTGTTAGTGCCAGGTTCTTGTTGTCCAAAATTATTTGCTGGAAAACCAATAATTGTAAAACCTTTGTCTTTATATATATCGTAAATTTTTTGCAAACCTTTGTATTGTGGTGTTAAACCACACTTTGATGCAGTATTTACAATAAGAACTTTTTTACCTTTTAAACTACTAAAATCAAAATCGTTGCCGTTAAGTGTTTTTGTTTTAAACGGATAGATATTTTGTTTTGTCATTTCTACAATTTTATTTTTTGCAATTACTGTTTTTCCTTTTTTGTTACAAGCTATTACCAAAGTTAGAATGAATATTAGAATAAGTTTTTTCATTTAATAAAATTTTTGATGGTATTTATATTCTACAAATTTAAAGTAATTATATAATTTGTAATTTACTTCTAGACCATAATTTTCACTAGAATCATACTCAATTATATTTTCGTAAATATTCGGATTGTAACGTGATAGATCTCTTGCTCTTTGATTCCAAATGGTAACGTAATATCTATTTTTAGATTCTAAAAAACTTAAAGAATGAAAACTTATTGGTTTTGCTATGGAAGCTAAATACGTATCGAAACCAATATCTATTATAATAATTTCGTATTCTAATGTGTCATTAGCAATCCTAACAGCATTTTCTGGCAATTTGTTTTTATCTGAAGTTGTTTGTTGTGTTGTATTGCAACTCATCATAAGAAAGTAGAAAATTACTATGGTAATATATTTTTTCATGAGCTTTAGAATTTAAAATCAAATTTCAATTGTAAATCTACGATTTTTTCTTTTTTTCTTGTGTTAATATTTAGATTAGTAACCGAAATACCTAATAATCGTACAGATTTTTTTATTTTTTCTTGATATAATAGATTTTTTACTGTTTCTAATACTACTGCTTTTTCTTTAATAAAATAGGGTAATGTTTTACTTCGGGTTTGTTGTGTAAAGTCGCTATATTTTATTTTTAAGGTAATTGTTTTACCAGAAACTTTTGATTTTATTAATCTAGATTCAATTTCTTGAGCAATTATTTCTAGTTTTTCAATCATAAAAACTTCCGAAGTTAAATTGTTTAGATAAGTGTGTTCTGCTGCAATGGATTTTCTTATTCTGTTAGATACTACTTCGCCATGTTGAATGCCTCTAACAATTTGATAGTAATAAGCACCAGATTTTTTAAAGTGTTTTATTAGATATTCCTTTGATTTATTTTTCAAATCTAAACCAGTAAAAATACCATGATTATACATATTTACTGCAGTAACTTTACCGATACCATAAAATTTCTCAATAGGTAATTGTTCTAGAAACGGAATTACTTCTTCTGGTAATATTGTTTTTTGGCCATTTGGTTTATTAATATCCGAAGCTGTTTTTGCTAAAAACTTATTAATTGAAATTCCTGCAGAAGCAGTAAGACCAACTTCGGTATAAATTCTAGATCGTATTTCTTTGGCAATTTTGGAAGCAGAAGTTATGTTTTTTTTGTTGGTAGTTACGTCTAAATATGCTTCGTCTAAAGATAACGGTTCTATTTTATCGGTATAATCGCTAAATATTTTTTTTATCTGTTTTGATATTTCCGAATAACGTTCAAAACGAGGTTTTACAAAAATTAAATGAGGGCATTTTTTTCTAGCTAAAAAACCACTCATTGCAGAATATACGCCAAATTTTCTCGCCTCATAACTTGCCGCTGCTACAACGCCTCTTTCTCCGCCACCGCCAACTGCTAAAGGTTTTCCTATTAATTCAGGATTGTCCATTTGCTCTACCGAAGCGTAGAAAGCATCCATATCTACATGAATAATTTTTCTTTGTGAGTTAATTTGTTCCACTAAATAAATATACTAATTTTCATTAAATATTTCCACAAAAAAAAACTGTTTTTCAAATTAATGAAAAACAGTTTTATAAAATTTGTACTTTTTAATGTATTAGTGGTTTGCTTTTAAACCTTCTACTTTAGATTTTACTGCACCTTCTATTTTTTTAGCACCATCTTTTACGTCAGATTTTGCTTTCTTAGCAGCACAATGAACTTTGCATTCTGCTTGTTTTGCTTTACATTTTAAGCAATTAGCATCTTTACAGTCTGCACTACATTTTGCGTCAGAACATTTGTGATCTTTTGCACAACATGCTTTTTTGCAATCTTTTGCACATGCTTTTTTGTCACCATGAGATGAACATCCGTTTTTCTTGCAGTTGTCATCACATTTGTGAGCTTCTTTTTTTGCGCAACATGCTTTTTTACAATCTTTTGCACATGCTTTTTTTGCATCCTTAGATACAACTTCTGTGTTGTCTTTTGTTGGGTTCTCTTTTTTCTTAGAATCACAAGAAATAACAACCATTGCAATTATCATAATTGCAACTAAACTTTTAAATAATTTCATTTTTTTAATTTTTAGATAGTTAATAGTAAATATGAAACGCAAATGTATGAATAAATCTAATGAAATCGGATTATTTCATTAAATATTTTAACAAAATTATTTCATAGTAAATTCTGTAACATCTTTATTATCAGTTATTTTATAAAGGTCACCACCAGCAATATTATTAACTACTGTGGTGATTTTTTTAAAATTTAATTTATTCATATCATATTCAATCATACCTAAGCTATCTTTAAAACTAACTTTCACAAATTTAATACCATCTACTTTAGATAATCTAGATTGAATTAATCTTGCACAACCGATTTCACAAGTCATGCCTTTTATATGAAACTCATTTTTTGTAAAATTAGCTGCAATACCTTTGTTATTTGTTATACTTGAATTATTTTTTGAAGAATTTTTATTACAAGACACTGTAATAAAAAGTAGACATATAAATAAACTACACAATTTAATAAAGTTCATAGTGTTAAAGTTTTAATATTTGACTGCAAAATTACTTGTTTTAAATAAAAAATACTCGATTTTTGCAAACTTTAACGAATATGTTTTATGGAAAATAAAAATTTAAAATGGGTATTCTTAGTTACGTTATCTATAATTTGGGGTACATCTTTATTTTTGATCAAAAAAGCAACGCTAAGTTTTGATGGTTATCAGGTTGGTGCTTTAATAATGATTTTTTCAGCAATCGTAATTTTACCATTTGGTTTTAAGTCTTTAAAAACGATTAAAAAGAAACATTATTCGGCATTATTTGTCATTGCGGTATTTTCTACTTTCATTCCGTCCTTTATGTTTACTATTGCTATTGGTAAAATTGGCGTTTCTATGACTTCAATATTAAATTCCTTAACACCATTAAATACTTTATGGTTAGGTTTTTTTATGTTCGGTATAAAGTTTTCTAAAAATCAAGTAATAGGTTTGGTAATAGGTTTTGTTGGTTTATTAGTATATTTTTTAACTGGTAGTTTTTATAAAGGTTCAGGAGAATATTTTTATTCTTTATTGGTAATATTCTCATCAGTTGGTTATGCCTTAAATTCTAATTTAATCATGACTAAATTAAAAGATTTAAATGCAATTAGTATAACTACTTCGGTATTTTTAATTACCTTATTGCCATCTGTAATCGTGTTGTATTTTGCAGGTTTTTTTGAAGTATATAATGGTTCTTCCATACAGATAAATTCTTTAGTTTATATATTGTTTAAAGCGGTAATTGGTACTGCTTTAGCTATGGTTATGTATAATAAGTTAGTGCATATTTCTTCTGCAATTTTTGCCTCATCTGTAACATATCTTATACCTGTTGTAGCATTAATTTGGGGTTATTTTGATGGTGAAGTTGTAACTTTATGGCAATTTGTTGCTGGTATTTTAATACTTTTAGGTGTTTACATTGCTAATAGGTTAAAGATTAAAGCGAAAAGTATAAATGTTTAGAGAAAATATAAAATGGTTCTATTTAATTTTACTTTCTTTAGTTTGGGGAAGTTCTTTTATATTAATTAATTTTTCGTTAAAAGGGTTAACACCAATTCAAGTTGGTGCGTTTAGAATATTAATTTCTGGGTTTGTTTTATTATTAGTTGCTTACAAAAGTATCTTAAATTTAACAAAAAATAATTGGTTTTGGTTGAGTTTAAATGCACTGCTTGGCACATTTTTCCCTGCATTTTTGTTTGCGTATGCCATCAATAAAATGGATAGTTCTATTGCTGCTATTCTAAATTCGCTTACACCATTAAACACCTTACTTATTGGTACATTAATTTTTGGTTATTCCTTTCAGAAAAAACAAATATTTGGTATTTTAATCGGTTTAATAGGTACTATTTTATTAATCTATTTCAGTAACGAAATTGCAAGTGAAAATAAAGTACTTTATATGAGTTTTATTCTAATTGCTTCTCTTGGTTATGCAATTAATGTAAATATAATTAAACGACATTTGCAGGAAGTAAAGGCAATTGCCATTACAACTGGTAATTTTACTTTATTAATAATTCCTACTGCAATTGTATTATTTTTTAGTTTAAAGTATGAAGAATTTACTTTTAATTCTGTTACAAAAGAATCGCTTATCTATATTTGTATATTAGCTATTTTTGGTACTGCAATTGCAAAAACTATTTTTAATAAATTAGTACAAATTTCTACACCAATATTTTCGACTTCGGTTACTTATTTAATTCCGATAGTTGCTGTTTTTTGGGGTTTTATTTTTGGTGAAAACCTTAATATTATGCAATTATTTTCAGGTTTAATTATTTTGCTTGGTGTCTATTTAGTAAATAAAGTAAAGTGATTTTAAAATAGATTTTTTTTATAAAAAAAATCGCTTACTAAATAAATAGTAAACGATTTTTTAATAATTTTGGTTAAAGATACTTATTCAAAATCGGCATCAGTAACACCTTCATTAATTTTAATTTCAGTAGTTTTAAATTCTAAAGTCATTGGTCCCATTGCCATTTTCATCATGTGTGGAAATTTAATTCCGTTTACTTCTTTATAATCTGAAAATTCAAAAACCTGTGTCATTTCTTTTCCTCCAGGTCCTTTTTGGGTTTTTGATGCTTGAATTTTTAAACCGCTTTTAACATCAAAATAGGATTTGCTATCTTTTCCTGTTTTTACAATATATGCATCGCTTCCGTTTATATTTTCAATACCAATTAATTCACCATTTTTTACAATACCTAATTCTTCAAAAGGTGCAGAACCGTTTTTTGCTTCTTCTAAATCATTGCCTTCTAAAGGTTTTTTCTGTCCTTGTGCTTCGCTATAACCAGTTGTTCCGTTAAATACAGATTTGCTTATAGTCATTCCCATTGCTGCTATTTCTAGTTGCATTCCATTTTTATTAGGTGTCATATATTTCATGGTCATGTCTAAAGTTTGTCCTTGCATGCTTCCTTGAGATTTATGCATAACAGATTTTACAGCATTAACCTTATTTTTTCCGCCAATGGCAGTAATAAAATTGTCTAAAACAGTTTGTAAAGTTACGCCAGCAGGAATTGGTTTATTCATTTCTGGTTTTTCTGTTGGATTACCATGTGTGTCGAAATAATTGATAGGATAAGGTAATTTTTCTAAATTTGGCAATACATCAATTGCCTTACCAACTACTACAATTCTTGCGTTTTCTTTACTAAAATATTTGTTTGCTACACGTTTTATGTCCGCAATA
>JAMONN010000167.1 GCA_027065775.1 Flavobacteriaceae bacterium
TGTACAGAAACTCAATTTACAACAGAAACATTACCAACAATACCAAATTGTACGCAACTTACAACGCCATCAGATACCGCAACAAACGTTTTAATCACTCAAAATTTATCTTGGACAGCCGTAACAAATGCAACAGGTTATTACATTAGTATTGGTACAACCGCAGGAGCAACCAACATTTTAAATAATTTTGATAACGGAACAAGTATAACGTACACACCAACAAGTAATTGGAATGAAAATCAAACTTATTTTGTAACCATTACACCATACAATACTGTAGGAAATTCAATTACTTGTACAGAAACTCAATTTACAACAGAAACATTACCAACAACTTGTACGCAACTTACAACACCAACATTTACACAAGTAACGCCAATTTGTATAGGCGAAACCTTAAATGATTTATCAATAACATCCGATAATAGTATTACAGGAGTTTGGTCACCAGCAATAAATAATACTACAACTACAGAGTATACTTTTACTCCAAATGTTGGACAATGTGCTTCGACTGAAACAATGACCATAGAAATAATAGGATTACCAGAATTCACTTTACCTTTTGAAGCATTTATTTGCCCAGATGGAGTAGATCTAAATGGAAATTCAATATTAAATTCAAGTACTTCAACTACTGCAATTAGTAATATTCCAGGAAGTAATTATACATACCAATGGTTTGATGCTAATGATGTACCTGTAAATACCGTTGAAACAATTATTGATCAAAATGATACTTTAATATTAAGTGACCCAACAACCGATATAGGTCTTTATTATGTAATTGCTACTTCAACAACTGGATGCATTTCAGAACCACAAATAATTCAAGTTACTCTTACTGAATTACCAATAATAACAAACGTTTTTGTAAATGACTTTAGCGCTACAGATAATTCAATAACAATAAATGTAGAAGGTGGAACAGGAGATTATACTTATATAATTAGGTATTATGAAAACCTTTCTAATGGTAGTGATGGATTACAAGAGATTAGAATAGAACAAGTTAATAACCCTGTTTTTAAAAACGTTATTTCAGAAGAATATACTATTCAAATAACCGATAATTTAGGTTGTAGTGATGTTATCGTTGAATTTGACAAACCAATTGTTTTATTAGATTCTCAATTACATATGACACCTAATGGAGATGGTCGTTATGATTTTTGGAATATTAAAGAAGTTAATCGTTTAAATCCAGATGAAACAAAAATATATATTTTTGATAGATTCGGAAAAATCTTAACACAAATAGATCCAAGAGGAGATGGTTGGGATGGCACATCTAACGGTAAACAAATGCCTTCAAGTGATTATTGGTATACTGCCGAATATATAGATCCAAATACCGGTCAACCTAAAAGTGTGAATGGTCACTTTAGTCTTATTAGATAGTGCAATCTAGTTTGTAAATTTAATCGTTATATAAGAAAATAATGGAGTTTGTAATCTAACTCATATCTAAAAAAAACTAAAAGCACATTGTTTTAATCAACTCTATCCAACAAACCATCGCCTAATTCAATAAATACATTTTTACTCTCATTACTTAAAGTAGTTTTTTCTAAACTTCTGTATGCTAATTGCGTATAATTTTCTACTTCATTTTTAATATAATTATCCGTTTTATATTTTTTGTAAAATGCAGTGACTTTTTCAATTTTAGTTACTGAATCTTCTGTAGTAGAAAATAATTTTTGTAATACTATTTTATCTTCCTTATTTGCTAATTCTAAGGTTTTTAGATATAAAAAAGTCTTTTTATTTTCTAAAATATCACCGCCAATTTTTTTGCCAAAAGTTGCTACATTTCCGAAAGTATCTAAATAATCATCTTGTAACTGAAAAGCGATTCCTAAACTAAAACCAAAATTGTATATATTTTCACAATCCGTTTTAGAAGCATTTGCAATTAGCGCACCCATTTTTAAAGCACAAGCAACCAAAACTGCTGTTTTATAGCTAATCATTTTAATATATTCTGTAATAGTTACATCATTTCTAGTCTCAAAATCAATATCGTATTGCTGACCTTCGCAAACTTCTAAAGCAGTTTTATTAAAAATTATCATTAATTTTTTATACAAATTTACATCATAATTTTCTAATAATTGATTTGCATAAATCAACATAGCATCTCCTGAAAGAATACCTGTATTTTCATTCCATTTTTTATGAACCGTTTGTTTGCCTCGCCTAAGTTCTGCATGATCCATAATATCATCATGCATTAATGTGAAATTATGAAAAACCTCGATTGCCAAAGAAGCGTTTAAAGCATTTTTGTAGTTGCCATTAAATAACTCACAAGCCATTAAAGTTAAAATTGGTCGTAATCTTTTACCACCTAAATTTAAAATATAACTAATTGGTTGGTATAAATTTTTTGGTTCTTTAACCGTAATTTCTTCCGAAAGATAGTTAAGAAAATTTTCTTTGTATGTTGCTAAATTCAAGTAATAAAATTTCTGTAAAGATAAGTCAAAGAATTTTTTAATTTTAAATTAATTTAAAAAAACTTTGGAAACTTTTTTGGTTTACAAAGTTTCCTGTTGTATATTTGCAATCTTAAATGAAAGAAAAAATATTACATACAGCAATTGAAGAGTTTTTAAATTTCGGATTTAAAAGCGTTACTATGGATGATATTGCGGAGAAAATGACCATATCAAAAAAAACAATTTATACTTTTTATAAAACAAAAACCATACTAGTTGAAGCAACGGTTATGGCAGTTTTTGATAAAATTAATTCGGGTATAGATCATATTTGTACTTTAGAAAAAGATGCGATTGAAGAGTTATTTATCATCAAAGAATTTTTATTAGAGAACTTAAAAGGCGAAAAAACGTCACCTCAATATCAATTAAAAAAATATTATCCTAAAATATTTTCCAAACTACAAAAAATGCAATTTGAAGTTATGCAAGGTTGTGTAAAAGAAAATTTAGAAAACGGCATACAAAGTGGTGTGTATAGAAAAGAAATTAATTTAGATTTTGTTTCTAGAATGTACTTTATAGGTTTAATGTCTTTAAAAGATATAGACCTTTTCCCTGAGGCAAGAAACAACATGAAAGAATTAATTACTACTTATTTAGATTATCATATAAGAGCATTGGCAACCAAAAAAGGAATTATTAAATTAAACGAATTATTAAATAATGAAACTAAAAATGAAAAATAGTCTTATTATAATTTTATTATTTAGTGTACTAAAATTAAGTGCGCAAGAAACATTCACTTTAGATCAAGCAATAAACTATGCTTTAGAAAATAGTTACGCTACAAAAAACGCCCAATTAAATATTGACTCGGCTAAAAAGAAAAAGTGGGAAACCACAACTATGGGTTTACCACAAGTAAATGCAACAGTAGATTATCAAAATTTTATTAGGCAAACAGTTTTGTTATTACCAGCACAAATGTTTGATTCTAATGCTCCAGAAGGTTCTTTTTCTGAGGTTCAATTTGGTACCAAACAAAATATAAATGCTTCGGCAACGCTTTCGCAATTACTTTTTGATGGCTCTTACTTGGTTGGATTAGAATCTGCTAAAGTGTTTTTAAAAATATCTGAATTAGCCAAAATAAAAACAGAACAAGCAATTAAAGAAGCAACCATTTTCGCTTATGGCAATGTACTTTTAAGTAATGAATCCATTACAATTTTAGAAAATAATTTAATAATCTTAAATAAAAATGTACAGGATACACAACAATTAATTAACGAAGGTTTTGCCGAAGAACAAGATGTAGAACAACTAAAAATTACATTCGCAACACTTAAAAATCAGTTAAATAGAGCAAATAGATTATTAGTGATTTCTAAAAAAGTTTTGAAATTAACTATCGGTATGGACATTGAAAAACCAATAACACTAACCGAAAACTTAGAAATATTAGTTGTTAAAAATACGGATTTAGCATTGTATAATTTTGACTTTAATTTAGATAATCATATTGATTATAAAATTGCTCAAAATTCAGTTAAAGCAAATGAATTATTAATGAAATTCGAAAAAAGCAAAGCATTACCATCGTTATCAACCTTTCTTAATTATGGCGTAAATGCTAATAACGATAAATTTAATTTTACCAGTAGCGACCAAAAATGGTTTGGCACATCATTACTTGGCGTTAGTTTAAATGTACCTGTTTTTAGTAGTTTTAAAAGACGTTCAAAAACACAACAGGCAAAAATTGCTTTAGAACAATCAAATATTGATTTAACCGAAACCGAACAAAAACTAAAATTAGCAGTTGCAACAGCAAAAACCAATTATCAATATGCAATAGATAATTACAAAACAACTAAAGAAAATTTAGCTTTAGCAAAACGAATTGAACATAAAGAACAAATAAAATATGCCGAAGGAATTGGTTCTAGTTTTAATTTAGCAACAGCACAAAATCAATTATATAGCACACAACAAAATTATTTACAGACAATTGTAGCTATTATTAATACTAAAGTAAAATTAGAAAGCGCACTTGATCAGTAATTAGTAGTCAGTAGTCAGTCAGTAATCAGTAATCAGTAATCAGTAATCAGTAATCAGTAATCAGTAATCAGTAATCAGTAATCAGTAATCAGTAAAAATGAAAAAAATAATTCTTTTTCGCAAGAAATTCTCGGTTATTGAAAAACCTTTAGATTCCAAAACAAATGAAACGTGACAATAATAATCGAGTAATCTAAAAAAATACATGTTTAAAAATAAAAATATGAAAAACAAATTAATCATCCTACTAAGTCTAATTATTTTAGCATCTTGTAAAAAAGAAGACAAACCTCTACCAAATACTAAAGAAGGTTTAAAATTAGAAATCTCAAAAATCGGAAAACTAAAAGATAGTTTAACTAAAATTGAAATTAAAATCAATGAAAAGTTAGCAAAGTATGATACGGTTAAAAAATTATCATCCGTTAGCGTAATTAAATTACAACCAATAGATTACAGACATTACATTTCTATACAAGGTAATACAAAAACCGATAAAAACATACTACTTAGACCGCAAGCAAACGGTTTAATAACTAATGTTTATGTTAAAGAAGGTCAGTTTGTAAAAAGTGGCCAAACTTTATTTCAGTTAGACAATGCAGTATTAAAAAACTCCATTAGTGAAGTAGAGAATCGTCTAATTTTAGCAACCACAACTTTTGAAAGACAAAAAAGACTTTGGGATCAAAAAATAGGTTCTGAAATGCAATTTTTAAATGCAAAAAACAATAAAGAGTCGATAGAAAATAATATCAAAACATTAAAATCACAATTAAATAACTACAGAGTAAAAGCACCATTTAGTGGTATAATAGATGATTTAATTGCGACCAAAGGCGATTTAGCATCTGCACAAACACCATTAGCGCAACTTATTAATTTAAATAATATGTATGTAGAGTCTGATGTTTCTGAAAACTATTTAAGAACCATCAAAAAAGGGAATACTGCCATTTTAGATTTTACTTCTTTAGGAAAAAAAATGAATGCAAAAATCTCTAGAGTTGGTAATAATATAAATCCTGAAAACAGAAGTTTTAAAGTAAGAATTAACATCAGTAATAAAAAGGGTGTCATAAAACCAAACCTATTAGCAGACATTAAAATAAATGATTTATCGGTTAAAAATGCTATTGTTATACCTAACAAATTAATACAAACCGATGAAAACGGAGAAACTTTTGTATTTGTAATAGAATCGAAAGACAGTTTAAATATCGTTACTAAAAGATTAATAAAAGTAGAAAGTAGTTACGAAGAAAACTCGTTAATCTCAGAAGGTTTAAAAGAAAATGATGTCTTAATAGATGAAGGTTCAAGAAACATTAGCAATCTGCAAGAAGTAACTATTCAATAATAAAAACCTTGCGAACTTTGCGAAACCTTCGTGAACTTTGCGGTTAAAAAACTAACCACAAAGAGCACAAAGAAATCACAAAGAACACAAAGTAAATCGTAACAAAATATGATTCATAAAGAAAATGCCTTATCTAACTGGGCAATTAAAAATAAAGCAACTGTATTAGTAATTACGGTAATTATATTAATTGCAGGAATCACTTCGTACGAAGCAATGCCAAACGAATCTTTTCCAGAAGTGGTTATGCCAGAAATATTTGTCACTACTATTTATCCTGGGAATTCTGCTTTAGATATGGAAAAATTAGTAACACGACCAATTGAAAAAGAAATCAATAAAATTTCTGGTGTCGATGTAATTACCTCGACATCCAAACAAGGTTTTTCGTCTATTGATGTAAAATTTACCAATGATATTACACCAGAAGAAGCATTACAAAAAGTAAAAGATAAAGTCGATGCTGCAAAAGCAGATAGAGATTTTCCGAATGATTTACCAGCAGATCCAGATGTGCGAGAAATGAATATGGCAGAATTAATGCCAATCATGAATGTAAATTTATCGGGCGAATTTTCTTTAGATCAACTAAAAAAGTATGGCGAATATCTAGAAGATGAAATCGAAAAACTATCTGAAATTACAGGAGTTGACATTCGTGGTATTCAAGAAAAAGAAGTAGAAATTGCAGTAGATTTAAATAAAATGGAATCGCTTCAATTAAATTTTAACGATTTAGCAAGCGCCATTGCAAACGAAAACATAACACTTTCTAGTGGCGATGTGAAACAAAACGGAATGCTAAGAAATGTGCGTGTTATTGGAGAATATAAAAATCCAAAAAATATTGGAAACATTATTGTTAAAAATGAAAATCAAAAAGTAGTTTATTTAAGAGATATCGCAACGGTTTTGTTTAAAGAACAAGAAAAACAAAGTTACGCACGTGAATTTAGTAGACCTGTAGTAATGCTAGATGTTAAAAAGCGTAGTGGTGAAAACCTGATTATTGCTTCCCAAAAAATTGATGTAATTATTGCGAAAGCAAAAAAAGAATTTTTCCCTGAAAAATTAATCGTTTCTAAAACAAATGATCAAACCGACAAAACTATTAATAGTGTAACCGATCTAGAGAACAATATTATTTTTGGTGTTCTTTTGGTGGTTGTCGTTTTAATGTTTTTCTTAGGTTTACGCAATTCACTTTTTGTAGGTATTGCCATTCCGTTATCCATGCTTTTATCATTTGTGTTTTTAAACCTTTTGGGTATTACTATGAACATGATGGTACTTTTTGGCTTAGTTCTCGCACTTGGTATGCTAGTCGATAATGGCATTGTTGTAGTCGAAAATATTTACCGTTATATAGATGAAGGTTACTCTAATTATGATGCTGCAAAATATGGTGTTGGCGAAGTCGCTTGGCCAATTATTGCTTCTACTGCAACTACACTTGCTGCATTTATTCCGTTAGGTTTTTGGCCAGGGATTATGGGTAAATTTATGAAATATTTTCCGCTTACTTTAATTATGGTATTATCTTCTTCGTTGTTTGTCGCTTTGGTGATTAATCCTGTATTAACGTCGATGTATATGAAAGTAAAGGAAAAAGATGTGCCTATTAAAAAGGTGTTTTTAAATAGTATTATTGCATTAATTATTGGAGCAATATTTTTATTTTTAGGTTTTCAATCTAAGACAAAAGCCCTTATCGGAATTGGTAATCTTGCCATCGCATTTGCAATTTTAAATTTATTGTATGCTTTTGTTATAAAACGAATTATAAAATGGTTTCAAAATGTATTATTACCAAGTTTAG
This sequence comes from Flavobacteriaceae bacterium, assembly GCA_027065775.1. GTDB lineage: Bacteria > Bacteroidota > Bacteroidia > Flavobacteriales > Flavobacteriaceae > S010-17. Next base: position 7,694 of record JAMONN010000167.1, read on the forward strand.
AAAGAGGTTACGAAAAATTATTACATGCAACTTTAAGAGGTAGAAGAGTTTATATAACTTTTGGATTAACATTTTTACTACTTATTTTTTCTTTTGTTTTAGTTGGAATGTTTCCGCCAAAAACACTTTTTTTTCCAGAATCAGATCCTGAACAAATATTTGTGTATACCGAATTTCCTATTGGTACAGATATCGAAAAAACAAATACGCTAACGAATACCATCGAAATTAAAATACAAGACTATTTAAAACAATACGAACAAGATGGCGACAATTATTTAATAAAATCGGTTATTGGTCAAGTTGGCGAAGGAACAGGCGATCCACAACAAGGCGATCAAGGTAATACGCCAAATAAATCTAGAATTACTATTGATTTTGTACAGTTTCAAGATAGAAAAGATGTCAATACATCTAAAGTTTTAACCGATGTGCGTGAGTTACTTACTGGTTTTGCTGGTGTAAATATTACGGTTGCTAAAAATCAAAATGGTCCGCCTGCTGGTCCGCCATTAAATATTGAAGTTTCTGGTAATAACTATAACGAATTAATTGCAACTGCAAATGATATAAAAGCATACATCAATTCTAAAAATATTAGCGGTATTGAAGACTTAAAATTAGATGTAGAAATCGGTAAACCAGAATTATTAATAAAAGTAGACCGACAAAAAGCAAACCGTTTAGGAGTGGCAACTGGTCAAATTGCCGATGTTTTACGAACTGCATTATATGGTAAAGAAATTTCTACGTTTAAAGATGGCGAAGATAATTACCCTATAAATATTAGATTACAAGAAAAGTTTAGATATAATAAAGATGCACTTTTAAATCAGAAAATAATTTTTAGAGATCAAGCAAGTGGTAGAATTAAACAAGTGCCAATTAGTGCGATAACTTCTGTAGAAAATTCGACTACTTTCTCTGCCGTAAAGCGAAAAGATTTGAATAGAGTTATTAGTATTTATACCAATATTTTGGAAGGTTATAATCCATCAGAAGTTGTAAAAAATACAAAGCACTTATTAAAATCCTACAAAATCAAAAAAGGTTACAATTACAAATTTACAGGCGAGCAAGAAGAAATGGAAAAAATGATGGCTTTTTTAACCAAAGCTTTATTAATTGCAATGATTTCTATCTTTTTGATTTTGGTTGCACAGTTTAATTCTGCGGTAACACCTGTAATTATTTCACTGTCTGTATTATTAAGTTTAATTGGCGTATTACTTGGTTTGGTTGGTTTTAATATGGACTTTATTGTTTTAATGACTATGCTTGGCGTGATTTCACTTGCAGGAATTGTGGTAAATAATGCCATAGTTTTAATAGATTATGTCAACTTAATTATTGATAGAAAAAAAGCGAAATTAAATATTGATACATCAAAAGGTGAAACTACTTTTCTACCAAAACAAGTAATTTACGAAAGTATTATTGAAGCAGGAAAAGTACGTTTAAGACCAGTACTTTTAACGGCAATTACCACTGTTTTAGGACTAATACCTTTAGCATTTGGTATTAATATTAACTTTGTAACTTTATTTACCGAATACGATGCACATGCATATATTGGTGGGGAAAATGTCATGTTTTGGGGACCACTTTCTAAAACGGTAATTTTCGGATTAATATTCGCAACATTCTTAACCTTAGTGATCGTACCTGTTATGTATTATATTTTATTTAGAGTACAGTTGCGATTTAATAAAGATAAAGTTATCGTGATTAAGTAAAAAACGCACCTT
>JAMONN010000168.1 GCA_027065775.1 Flavobacteriaceae bacterium
TAAAGTTACAATATCATCCGTTAATTTTTTTGACAAACCATTTAGAAAATCTGTATCTAAATTAATGCCTTCCATTTCCATTTTTGCTAATACGTTTACTAACGGAATTTCAATTTCTGTATATAACTTTTCAAGATTTTTCGCTTTTAATTTTTCTTGAAATAATTGTTTTAATTGAAATGTAATATCTGCATCTTCCACTGCATATTCGGTTAATTCTTTAATATCTATATCGCTCATTGAGCGTTGATTCTTTCCTTTTTTACCAATTAATTTTTCGATGGAAATCGGTTGGTATTTTAGGTAAGTTTCTGCTAAAACATTCATTCCGTGACGCATATCTGGTTGTAACAAATAATGTGCAATCATCGTATCAAAATAATTACCTTTTACATCTATATTATAATTGGCTAAAACTTTGATGTCGTATTTTATGTTTTGAGCGATTTTTTCGATGGTTTCATCTTCAAAAAATGGTCTTAATTCTTCAATAATGACTTGTGCCTCCTCTTTGTTTTCAGGAAACGGAATATAATAACCTTTTCCTTTTTCATAAGAAAACGAGATACCTACTAATGCTGCTTCTAAAGTATTTAAACTTGTAGTTTCGGTATCAAAACAAACCGATTTTTGTTGTAGCAACTTACCAATAAATAATTTTCTTGCCATTGGCGTTTCCAAACTTTGGTAAAAATGCTCGGTATTTTCAGCAGTTTTAAAACCTTGTATTTCAGGAATACTTTCGCTTAAAGGTGAAGCAAATAAATCTAATTGTCCGCTAGGGTTTTCACTTTTAACTTTTAACTTTTCACTTTTAACTGTTTCTCTAATTTGACCTTCGGCACTGGCAGGATTCACAAAAATCTTATTTAGTGTATTCCACATTCTACGAAATTCTAATTCTTGAAAAATCTCACTTACTTCACTAAATTTTGGTTGTGTTAATTTATAATCTTCTGCATGAAATTCAACTGGACAATCGAGCATAATAGTTGCCAATTGTTTTGAAAGCAATCCTAAATCGGCATTTGCTTCTACTTTTTCTTTCATTTTCCCTTTTAAATCTGCTGTATTTTTAAGCAGATTTTCCATAGAACCATATTGTTTTAAAAACTTTTTGGCAGTTTTATCGCCAACGCCAGGTAAACCAGGGATATTATCGACTGCATCACCACGCATACCCAAATAATCTATCACCTGAATTGGATCATCAATTTCAAATTTTTCTTTTACTTTTTCTATATCCCAAATTTCGATTCCGTTGCCCATTCTAGCAGGCTTGTACATAAAGATATTTTCGCTTACCAATTGCGCAAAATCTTTATCTGGTGTAACCATAAAAATCTCATAACCTTGTTTTTCGGCTTGTTTTGCTAATGTGCCAATTAAATCATCTGCCTCATAACCTGCAACCTCAACAATTGGTATTTGCATTGCTTCTAATATTTTATGAATATATGGCACTGCAATTTTTATCGCCTCAGGAGTTTCTTGACGATTTGCTTTATAGGCAGGAAACGCATCTCTTCTCGCAACCGAACCACCTTTGTCAAACGCAACTGCTAATAAATCGGGTTTTTCTCTACGAATTACATCTAACATCGAGTTCATAAAACCTAAAATTGCCGAAGTATCCATACCTTTAGAGTTGATTCTTGGGTTTTTAATTAAGGCGTAATAACCTCTAAAAATTAAGGCGAAAGCGTCTAGTAGAAATACTCGTTTTTTTTGCATTTGGATTTGTTTATTTCACAAAGATACACAAAGAAAAAGAAGTTACACAATCGTTTTATTTTTACTCACACCGTGACTTTGAGTCACGGTGTGAGTGCTTTTAAATTTAATAAAACCTAAAAAATTACCCAGCAATTCTACCAAGGTTATCAAATATTAATCGTTTTAACTCTTTGTAGTTTACTACAAGTCCTAAAGTTTCTTTTCTGTTTTCAGTAGTATAAGATTGTTCTAAATCTGTAATTTTTAAATCTATTAAAATTCTACGTATATTATAAACAGCATCCATTACTAATTTAGACAGCATTTTTTCTTTGGTTTTTACATAAATATTTTTACGCTTCCAATCGCTTAGTGCATATTGTTCATCATTCATAAAAATATCACTAACGGTCATACTAATATTTGGGTTTGGATGATTAATAAAGTGCTCAATAGAAACTCTTTTATCTTGATTTAATTGATGAATTATTTCAAAATAAATACTTTTAAAAGTCTCATTAGTAAACGCTATTTCATCATCTTGTAAATGTAAATAAACTTCGCTTGCTACTTTATTAGTAAATATTTTCTTTACAGTTTCGTATTCATCTTTTTCATTTTTTTCTTCTACAAAATCTATAAAATCTGCTTCTTTATTTCCATAAAGCAATAAAATTTCTATAAGATGTCTTTCTAAAATCACTAACTGATTAACCGCAACAACTTTTTCTTTTGCTTCTTTAACAAGTGCTAAAGGTTTTTGTTGTGGTCTTTTAGCGTGTTCATCTTCGTTTTTACTTCTGATTTGTGCTAATTCTGAAAACAATACCTTTTCGGAAATTTGCATAATAGTAGCACATTCTTGTACATAAACTTCCCTTTGAATTGCAGAAGGAATTTTAGCAATACTCTGTACAATTTCACGAATCAAACCTGCTTTTTTTACAGGATCATTTGCAGCATCTTTTAATAATAAAGAGACTTTAAACTGAATAAAATCTTGAGAATTTTCTTTTAGATACGTTTTTAATTCTTCAGTGGAAACCGATTTTGCAAAACTATCTGGATCTTCGCCATCAGGAAAAGCCACCACTTTTACGTTTAATCCTTGCTCAAGAATTAAATCAATTCCTCTTATAGATGCTCTAATTCCTGCTGCATCGCCATCAAAAAGTACGGTTATATTATTGGTTAGTCTTGAAACTAAACGTATTTGATCGGAAGTTAATGCGGTACCAGAAGATGCTACCGTATTTTCTACACCATTTTGATAAAAAGAAATAACATCGGTATAACCTTCTACTAAATAACAATTATCTTCTTTTGCAATTGCCTGTTTTGCGTGATAAATTCCGTAAAGAATTTTACTTTTATGATAGAGTTCACTTTCTGGAGAATTTAAATACTTTGCTGCTTTTTTATTGATCTTTAAAATTCTACCACCAAACCCTAAAACACGACCAGACATAGAGTGAATTGGAAATAAAACACGACCTTTAAATCGATCAAAATGTTTGGTTTCTTTAACTATAGTAAGACCTGTTTTTTCTAAAAACTCTAAGTTATATTTATTTTTTAATGCTTCATCTGTAAAAGCAGACCATTCATCTAAAGCATAACCTAACTCGAATTTCTTAATAATTTCATCGGTAAAACCACGTTCTTTAAAATAGGAATATCCTATTGCTTTTCCTTTTTGCGTGTTTAATAAGATATTATGAAAATAATCCCTAGCATATTCAGACACCAAATACATGCTTTCTCTTGCCGATGCTTGCTGTTTTTGCTCATCGGTTTGTTCGGTTTCTTCAATTTCAATATTATACTTTTTGGCTAAATATCTAATTGCTTCTGGATACGAATAATGCTCATGTTCCATTAAAAAAGAAATCACATTTCCTCCTTTACCAGTGGAAAAATCTTTCCAAATTTGTTTCACTGGCGACACCATAAATGATGGTGATTTTTCGTCTACAAACGGACTTAAACCTTTAAAATTTGAACCTGCTTTTTTTAAATGTACAAACTCGCCAATTACCTCTTCTACACGAGCGGTTTCAAATACTTGATCTATGGTGGTTCTGTTAATCATTTTAATGCTTATAAGTTTCTACAAATTTGATGATTAATTATCTATAATTTCTTGAACTTTAAGTTTTAATTCTTCAATTTTCGGTAAGTATAGTTGATATTTTGAAACTATTAATTTTGAAGTGTCATTAAGCATTGCATACTCAACCATAATATCATCTTTCTCTTGTGAGAGTATTATACCTATTGGTTTATTATCTGTATTATCGTTTATTTCTTTTTCATAATAACCCAAATATAATTTCATTTGTCCAATATGCTCATGAACTACTTCTCCAATTTTTAAATCAATTAATACATAGCACTTTAATTTGATGTGATAAAACACTAAATCTACATAATAATGTCTGTTATTAAGTGTAATTCTTTGTTGTCTACCAATAAAAGCAAATCCTTTACCAAGTTCTAATAAAAAACTTTGCAAATTATTAATAATGGCTTTTTCTAAATCATTTTCGGAGTATTGGTTATTCTCTGTTAGTCCGAGAAATTCAAAAATATAAGGATCTTTTATTAAATCTTTTTCTGATTGAATTATATGACCTTTTTTAGATAGTTCTAATAACTTTCTTTTGTCTTTACTTGCTAATCTGTGATATAAACCTGTTTTTTTTTGTCTTTTTAATTCTCTAACAGTCCAGTTTTCTAATTCAGATTGCTTTTGATAAAAGGTTCTAGCCAAATCATCTTCTAATTTTAAGAGTTCAAAATAATGTGACCAAGTCAATTTGTGAGACAACGTCTCACAAATTGGATATTTAATATAAAACAATCGCATATAATGCAAATTACTCCTACTAAATCCCTTGCCGTATTTTAAATTTAAATCTTTAGATAAGTTTTCTAATAATTGTTTACCATAAGTTGCTTTCTGTTTTCCTTCTTGTTCAAATTCCACAATATTTCTGCCAATAGACCAATATGCATTTAACATTTGTATATTAACAGCAGATGCAACGTTTTGCCTTGCATTACCATATAAAAAATCAATACTTTCTATTAATTTCTTATATTTAGTATTTTGTGTTATTTCAGTCATTAATTTTTAATCACTTTTTGAATACCAAAATCACCATTTACATCTGTAATTTTTACAAAGTATAAACCTTGGCTTAGATTTGAAATATCAATACTGTTTTGGTGGTTATATGATAATAATAACTGTCCTAAATTGCTAAATATTTCAATTTTAGCAATATTAGTTTTAGATTTTATGTTTATGACATCTGCTACTGGTATTGGATAGATTGTAAAATTTAATAAAGTGTTTTCTAAAGTATTTGCTGTTGGACAATTTATTGTAAATTCTACATCATGACCAGTTTCAGTGAGTATAAAATTTGTTAAATCTGTATTTAGTTCATCTACACAAACGGTTTGTAGATTTGGTAAGTTTTCGAAGATAGAAGGAAAAGCACCAGATAATATGAAATTATTATTATTTCCGTTTTTTAAATTTATATATGCTAAATCGTTATTATCGTAACAATGAAGCAAATTAAAATCTGAATTACTACTTAAATCCAATGTAGTCAATGAATTATACCCACAATATAATTTGGTTAGATTTGTATTATTATTGATATTTAAAATATTTAAAAGATTAGAATTACAATACAACCAAATTAAATCGATATTATTACTGACATCTAATGAGGTCAAGGAGTTGTAACTACAAAATAATCGATTAAGGTAAATGTTGTTACTAACATCTAAAGTGTTTAAGGAGTTGAAACTGCAATTTAATTCAATTAAATTTGTATTATTACTTACGTTTAATATGTTTAATAAATTTGAATGACAACGCAAATAAGTTAAATTTAAATTGTTAATTACCTCCAATGTGGATAAAGAATTAGAATTACAATTTAGTTTGATTAAATTTTTGTGATTATTTATTTCTAATATGTTCAAAAAGTTGTTACTACAATTTAACTCTATTAAATATATATTGTTATTTACGTCTAAATTATTTAATTGATTATTAGGGCAAGACAATATTGTTAAATTTATAAAGCTTTCTATTCCTGCTAAATCAGATATATTTTTATTTTCTAGATATAACTCTAACGTATTTTCTGCTTCACTAAATTGTATTTCCCCATCATTATTGATATCAATAATAGGTTCGTGATTTAACAAGGCATTTTTAAAATTAAGATCAGGTATATTAACAATTTGAGCGTTACTAAAACAATAACTTGCTAGTATTAATATAAGTGATAATTTTTTCATGATTTTCAAATTAAATTTATATCAGATTTTAAATCTGCTATATTTAAATCTTTTTTACCATCTATAATTGTTCTGTTAATAACCTTATTGATACCTTTTGGCACATTCATCTTTAAGAAATGGTATAAACTCAATGAATTTCTATTGTTTTAATATGTCTAAGAGTTTTTCATTCTCCAATCTAAGAAACCGCTTTCAATTTATTCATTTTAGTTACCGTCAATTTATCAATTACATATTTTTCAGTAATTTTTAAAAACTTCACATCCGTTCCAGGTAATTCAAACATAGCATCAGTAAGAATGTTTTCACAAAGTGAACGTAAACCACGTGCCCCAAGTTTATATTCTACTGCTTTAGTTACAATATATTGTAATGCTTTTTCATCGAATGTCAACTCTATATTATCCATTTCAAACAATTTAGTATATTGCTTAATAATAGAATTTTTAGGTTCGGTTAAAATCGAACGTAATGTTTTTGCATCTAGTGGATGCATATATGTTAACACTGGCAAACGACCAATAATTTCTGGAATTAGACCAAAATCTTTTAAATCTTTAGGTATTACATATTGTAGTAAGTTTTCGGTATCTACTTTGTCATCCGAAATAGAGGCCGAATAACCAACCGCTTGCATATTCATACGTCTACCTATAACTTGTTCGATACCATCAAAAGCACCGCCAGCAATAAATAAAATGTTTTGTGTATTTACTTGTGTGAATTTTTGATCTGGATGTTTTCTTCCACCTTTTGGCGGAACATTTACTATGGTTCCTTCTAACAATTTTAATAATGCTTGTTGAACGCCTTCACCAGAAACATCTCTAGTAATAGACGGGTTTGCACTTTTACGAGCAATTTTATCGATTTCATCAATAAAAACAATTCCTTTTTCTGCTTTTTTTACATCATAATCCGCAGATTGTAATAAACGTGTTAAAATGGTCTCTACATCTTCACCTACATAACCTGCCTCAGTTAAAACGGTCGCATCAACTATAGCAAAAGGTACATTTAACATTTTCGCAATAGTCTTTACAACTAATGTTTTTCCTGTTCCTGTTTCACCAACCATAATGATATTACTTTTTTCAATCTCTATATCATCATCGTTTTTACTAGTTGGTTGTAATAAACGTTTATAATGATTATAAACAGCAACGGACATCACTTTTTTAGTTTGATCTTGTCCGATTACATATTGATCTAAAAAAGTTTTTATTTCTTTTGGTAATTTCAACACCAATTCAGCCGACAAACCTTTAGTTTCAACATCACCAGATTGCACTTCTTCTAATACAATACCATGAGCTTGTTCAATACATCGATCACAAATATGCGCATCTAAACCTGCAATTAATAAATTTGTTTCTCCCTTTTTTCTAGCACAAAAGGAACATTCTAATATTTCTTTCTTTTTTGTCATTTATTTTAGTGTTCAGTTCTCAGTTCTCAGCGCTCAGTAAACAGTGTTCAGTCTGTTTGTTTACTGAGCACTGAATACTGTCTACTATTTACGTACTAATATTTCATCTATCATACCATATTTTTTAGCTTCTTCCGCAGTCATCCAATAATCACGATCACTATCATTATGCACTTTCTCTATTGTTTGTCCAGAATGATTTGCTATAATTTCGTATAATTCTTGCTTTAATTTCATTATTTCTCTTGCAGTAATTTCAATATCACTTGCTTGACCTTGTGCGCCACCAAGTGGTTGATGAATCATTATTCTAGAATGTGGTAATGCAGAACGCTTTCCGTTTGCTCCTGCACACATTAAAACTGCACCCATACTTGCTGCCATACCAGTACAAATTGTATTTATTTCTGGTTTGATAAATTGCATAGTATCATATATTCCTAATCCTGCATAAACGCCTCCACCAGGCGAATTAATATAAATAGAAATATCTTTATTAGCATCTACACTTTCTAAAAATAATAATTGTGCTTGTATAATATTCGCAACATAATCGTCGATTCCTGAACCTAAAAATATAATTCTGTCCATCATTAAACGTGAAAAAACATCCATTTGTGTCATGTTTAATTGACGTTCTTCAATAATATATGGCGTTACGCTACTTACTATTTTATCATAATACATGCTATTAATACCATGTTTTTTTGTTGCAAATTTTTTAAATTCGTTTTCGTAATTCATTCTATATAAATTATAATAGTTTAATTTTATTTTTTTTATTCTGACTATAGAATAAGTTGGTAAATATAATAAGATTTTTGCGAACTCTCCTCTTTTTTCAAAACTTAACTTTTTTTTGACAAAAATAATTCCTTTAATATAAAAACAATAATTACTTTAGCGTTTCATTAAATCCGTTTAACGGAAGCATTGGTAAATGAAAAAAATTAAGAAATATAAGTTAGAATGCGAAATAGATCATGATTATTTTCTAATCGGAATTCATTCTGTTTTAGAAGATTATCGCTTAGCTTATTTTTTAAATCATACTTTTAATATTCAATTAAAAAGGAAAAATAAAAACATTGAATTCACTAAAAAAGAAGGTTCTTTTTCTAATTACGATTATGATGATATAAACAATTTTTGTTACTGGTCTTTGGTTAGCAACAAACAAGTAGAAGAAAAAGAGGTATCTAAAGAATCGTTTAATCTTTTTGAAGAAATTTCTAACACCTATATATTAATCCCTGAAAAAAAAAATACCGATTATTTTTTAAAAATAGAAGGTAATTTTAACAAGATTACAATTCAAGCAATCACTAAAAAAATTCATGAGATTCATAGAGTAATGACAACTTACCAAATGAATCCTAACGAGTTAAGATCAAAAGATTTTTTAATATTTTAATTATGGCAAGTACAAAAAAAACAAAAATAGTAGCAACATTAGGTCCAGCGTGTGATTCTTACGAAATGATTGAGAAATTAAGCATCGCAGGAGTTAATGTATTTAGAATAAATTTTTCGCATGCTGAATATGAAAATGTAAAAAAAATTGTAGCATCTATTCGTAAAATGAATAAAGCATTAGGGCACAATGTTGCTATTTTAGCAGATCTACAAGGTCCTAAATTACGAGTTGGTGATATGGGTGATGGTTTTGAAGTTATAAAGGACAATATTTTTATTTTTACTACAGAAAAATGTAAAGGTTCTTGTGAAAAAGCATACATGACCTATCAAAATTTTCCAAACGATGTAAAAGTTGGCGAAAAAATTTTAGTAGATGATGGTAAATTATGTTTTGAAGTAATTTCAACCGATGGTATTTCAGAAGTGAAAACAAAAGTTTTAGTAGGCGGAATTTTACATTCTAAAAAAGGAGTAAATCTACCAAACACAAATATTTCGCAACCTGCATTAACCGAGAAAGACATTAAAGACGCTATTTTTGCTTGTGAAATTGAAGCGGATTGGATTGCCTTATCCTTTGTAAGAAATCCAGAAGATTTACAACAATTAGAAAAATTAATTAATGAAAATTCGGATTGTAAAATACCAATTATTGCTAAAATTGAAAAACCAGAAGCAGTTGAAAATATAGATGCTATAATTCGTTCTTGCGATGGCTTAATGGTTGCTCGTGGAGATTTAGGCGTAGAAATGCCAATGGAAAAAGTGCCTTTAATTCAGAAAATGTTAGTTGACAAAGCAAAATCTGCCAGAATACCAGTAATTATTGCCACACAAATGATGGAAACTATGATTACTAATTCCGTTCCTACAAGAGCAGAAGTTAATGATGTTGCCAACTCTATTATGGATGGTGCAGATGCAGTCATGCTTTCGGGAGAAACATCGGTTGGTAAAAACCCCATAAAAGTAATTGATCAAATCCGAAAAATTATTGTTGGTGTGGAAGATTCTCCAAGAATTACAGTTCCACAAAAACCGCCACATATACGTACTAATAGATATATAACAAAATCGATTTGCTATCATGCTGCACACATGGCAAATGATGTAGAAGCAACTGCAATTCAAACATTAACTAATAGTGGTTATACTGCATTTCAGATTTCTGCTTGGAGACCAAATGCCAATATTTTGGCTTATACTTCCAATAAAAGAATATTATCTAGATTAAACTTACTTTGGGGCGTAAAAGCATTCTTCTATGACAGATTAGAATCTACAGATCAAACAATTAAAGATTTAGAGGAAATTGCTTTAAACCAAGGTTATGTGGAGAGAAATGATTTAGTAATTACATTATCTTCTATGCCAGTTGCAGAGAAAGGCATGGTAAATACATTAAGATTAACAGAAATAAAGTAAGAACAGTTTTTACAAAATTAAAGTAAAGACGTCTTGCAAATAATTAAGATAAAGACGTTTTGACAAGACGTCTTTACTTATTTTCTACCAAAATCAGCAGGGATTTCGCCCCAAGCTTTGGTTTCCCATTTTAGAATATTTTTATGTTTTATTACTTCGGGATTATTATTTAACCAGATAATCGCTCTATTTACCAATTCAAAAATTTGCTTGTTTTCTGAAGTTTTTTTAATGGTAGTTTTAATTTTCTTCTGCCAAACCCAACTTATTGCTGTTCTACTATCAGAATATATAGCCAAGTCTAAATTGTTTTTTTTACAATATGCCAAACCATGCACTAATGCTAAAAATTCCATTAAATTATTACTACCACCTTTAAATGGTCCTAAATGAAAAAGCTCCGTTTTGGTATCGGTATAAACACCTTGATATTCCGAAATACCTTTATTATTACATGCGCCATCAACAGAAATAGTATTTAATATTGGTTTGCCAATCTTTGCTAATTCTTCTTTAGAAAGCGTTGTTTCGTGTATGGTTTTACCAATAAAATCCTCATAATTACCATTGTAGGCTTTTTCTGCCATTTCCTTGGTTTTAAAAGATTTGTATTTAGCACCAACATAATTTGTGATTTGCTTTTTACAAGTATTCCATGAAGTAAAAATTCCTTTTTTTTCCCCTTCCCAAACGACGTAATATTTTTTCTTTCCCATCTTTATCTTCCTAAAGGGAAGAAATTATTAAATTCATTAACAAATCTTAATTCTTTTTATTTAAAATAACCTCTTCAATAATTTTCGGAAAATTAGTCATTTCTAATACCGCAATTTTTTTAGCAACATCAAATTCATTTTCATTTTCATCAATATCAAACGATTTTTGAAAAATAATTGCGCCTTCATCATAATTTTCATTTACAAAATGAATGGTTATTCCTGATTTTTTTTCTTTATTCTGAATAACTGTTTTATGAATATGCATACCATACATTCCTTTTCCACCAAATTTTGGAAGTAGCGCAGGATGAATATTTATTATTCTACCTGAAAATTCTTTAATAATATTTTCAGGTATTTTTAATAAAAAACCAGCTAAGACAATATAATCTACATTCTTTTTTAAAAACTCAAAAATCTTATCCGTTTGATTTAATTCCGCTTTACTAAATATTAAATGACTAGTGTTAAGATTGTTAGCACGATCGATTACTTTGGCATTCTTATTGTTAGTTAAAACATGAGTAACAATAGCGGTTTTCTTCTTTTGAAAAAAATCAATAATATTTTCAGCGTTCGTACCAGAACCTGACGCAAAAACAACAATACGTTTCATAAATAGAACTAAGACAGTTATTATCTCTCACAAAAAAAAGAATTATTATTAACAAATTGAGAATTATTATCAAAAAATTACACTTTTTTATCATTTAGTACTCAATAAATTTGAGGTAAATGGTAAATTAAAAATTAATTGTTTACTTTTGCCTCGTAATTAAAAATTAAAATTAAAATTATGTCAGACATTACATCAAGAGTAAAGGCTATTATCGTTGACAAATTAGGAGTTGACGACAATGAAGTAACATTAGAAGCAAACTTTACAAACGATTTAGGAGCAGATTCATTAGATACTGTAGAATTAATTATGGAATTCGAAAAAGAATTCGATATCCAAATTCCAGATGACCAAGCAGAGAATATTGCAACGGTTGGACAAGCAGTTACTTATATAGAAGGAGCTAAATAGTAATTTATTTTACTAAACTAATTTAATTACGAGTACTTTCTTTTTAAGAATGTACTCGTTTTTTTTATTTTAATTCAATTATAATTGATTATATTTGGGTTTTATTAAAAAAAAACGAGCATAATAAATATTTCTCACATAAAATAATAACTATTTTGCGAACAGCATATGACCGATTTAAAAATAGTATAGACATATGAAATTAAAACGAGTAGTAGTAACAGGATTAGGAGCATTGACGCCAATTGGTAATAATATTACAGAATATTGGGACGCTCTATTAAAAGGAATAAGTGGTGCTGCACCAATTACTTATTTTGACACATCAAAATTTAAAACTCAATTTGCTTGCGAAATCAAAAATTTTGAAGTTACAGATTTTATTCATCGTAAAGAAGCAAGGCGAATGGATAAGTTTACACAATACGCAATAGTTGCTTCCGATGAAGCGATTTTAGATGCTAAACTAGATTTAGAAAAAGAAGATTTAAGTAGAATAGGTGTGATTTGGGGAGCAGGAATTGGTGGTATAGAAACTTTTCAAAACGAAGTTTTAGATTTTGCTGCTGGTGATGGAACACCAAGATTCAATCCGTTTTTTATACCAAAAATGATTGCAGATATTGCACCAGGACAGATTTCTATAAAATATGGTTTTCGAGGCCCTAATTTTGCAACAGTTTCTGCATGTGCATCTTCTGCAAATGCAATGATAGATGCTTTTAATTATATTCGTTTAGGTCATGCAGATATTTTTGTAACTGGTGGATCTGAAGCAGCAGTAACTTTAGCAGGAATGGGCGGTTTTAATTCTATGCACGCACTTTCCACAAGAAATGACGACCCAAAAACAGCATCAAGACCTTTTGATAAAGATCGTGATGGTTTTGTTTTAGGCGAAGGTGCAGGCGCATTAATTTTAGAAGAATACGAACACGCAAAAGCACGTGGAGCAAAAATATACGCCGAATTACTTGGTGGCGGTTTATCCGCAGACGCACATCATATTACAGCGCCACATCCTGAAGGTTTAGGTGCTTTAGCTGTAATGCAAAATTGTTTAAAAGATGCTGGTTTACAACCAAAAGATGTGGATGCTATTAACATGCATGGTACATCTACAGGTTTAGGCGACATAGCCGAATCGAAAGCAATAGTTAAAGTTTTTGGCGAACATGCGTACTCCATTAATATCAATTCTACCAAATCAATGACAGGTCATTTATTAGGTGCCGCTGGTGCTATTGAGGCAATTTCTTCAATTTTAAGCATCAAACACGGAATTGTACCGCCAACTATAAATCATTTTACAGGTGATGATGAAATTGATTCAAAATTAAATTTTACCTTTAACACACCACAAAAGCGAGATATTAAAGTTGCCATGAGCAATACTTTCGGTTTTGGCGGACATAATGCTTGTGTATTATTCAAAAAGTTAGAAAACTAAAATTAACAAATAGTTAATAATATGAATTTTTTAAAGAAATTAAAAAAACCGAAATCTAAAGAAGATGAGGCCTTTTTAATTTCTTTAAAATCTATTATTGGGTATAAACCAAAAAATATATTTTACTACAAAAAAGCATTTACGCACAGTTCTGTTAAAAAAATTAAAGATGGCAAACCTTATAATTATGAGCGTTTAGAGTTTTTAGGAGACTCTTTTTTAGATGCTATAATTGCAAATTATTTATACAAGAATGCACCTTTAAGAGACGAAGGTTATTTAACACAAATGCGTTCTAAAATTGTAAGTCGTCAAAATTTAAATAAAATAGGTAAAGATTTACAATTAACAAAATATGTGCATAGTACAGTAGCGGAAGAAAAATTTGGGGAAAATATTTTTGGAAATATTTTTGAAGCCTTAATAGGTGCTATATTTTTAGATAAAGGTTATTCTGGTTGTGAAAAATTTATACATAAAGTAGTCATTAAACCTTACGTAAATATAGAAAAACTAGAAGGAAAAATAACTAGTTACAAAAGTGTTTTAATAGAATATTGTCAAAAAAAGAAGAAAGAAATTAAATTTGACATTTACGAAGATAATGCAAAAGAAAAAGTAAAACATTTTTCGGTTAGATTATCTATAAATAACAAAGTTATCTCCAAAGGAAGAGCAACTTCAAAGAAAAAAGCCGAAGAAATTGCTTCAAAAAGAGCGTATTATTCTTTTCAAAGTAGTATTGAAAAATAATCCTTATTTTTGGTTTTCATTGTTAATTTCGTATCACGAAAAACTACCTTTATTATATGATATCAAATCAAAAAGATAAATTTAAACTACCTAACAATATAAGTTACTTAAACGGTGCATTCATGTCTCCTTTTTTAAAGGAAGTAGAAAAAATTGGTCACGAATCAGTTAGTCAAAAATGTTTCCCTTATCAAATTATTGGGGAAGATTTTTTCTTGCAAACCAATAAATTAAAACAATTATTTGCGTTATTAGTTGAAGTTAAAGACTATCAAAATATTGCCGTTATACCATCCGTCTCTTACGGAATAGCAAATGTGACAAATAATATTGTTTTAAAAAAAGAGGATGAAATTTTAGTTATTGATGAACAATTTCCCAGTAATATTTATTCTTGGCAAAAATTAGCAATTAGATATGACGCTAAAATTATTACAGCAAAAGCACCTAAACTAGTAAAAGATAGAGGCCGAAACTGGAATAAATTAATATTAGATTCCATTACAAATAAAACAAAAGTTGTGTCATTACCAATTGTACATTGGAGCGACGGAACTTTGTTTGATATAAAAGCAATTCGAGAAAAAACAAATAAACACAATGCTTTATTAATTATTGATGGAACACAAAGTATTGGTGCATTACCATTTTCGGCTGAAGAAATAAAACCCGATGCTTTAATTTGTGCAGGCTACAAATGGTTACTTGGACCATATTCTATTGGTTTAGCATATTACTCCGATGATTTTTGTAAAAACGCAGAACCTATTGAAGAAAATTGGATAAACAGAAAAAATAGTCAAGATTTTACAGGTTTGGTAAATTATGAAAAAGATTATGAACCAAAAGCAGGAAGATTTAACGTTGGTGAAATGAGTAATTTTACATTAACACCAATGTTAATTAAATCATTAGAGCAATTAATAGATTGGCAACCAAAAAATATTCAAGAATATTGTAGAGAGATTTCAAAAAGTGCCATAAAAGAACTACAAGATTTAGGTTGTTTTATTGAAGAAGAAAATTACAGAAGTTCACATTTATTTGGTGTTTATTTACCCGAAAATATAGATTTAGAAAAATTAAAAACTAAATTTACCAAAAACAATATTTTTGTTTCTTTTAGAGGTAATGCTATTCGCGTTGCTTCACATCTGTATAATACTAAAGAGGATTTCGAGAAATTAGTTGCTTGTTTTGCAAACATATTATTAACCTAAAATAAAACTTACAGAAATTGTAAAACCAATTGAAATCTCTACAATTGAAGCAAAAAAATTATTTCAAAAATTCAAAACAAAAAAAGAATTTTATTTAGATTATTAATTCGTAATTTTCCGTTTTAAAACCAAAACAATCCTTCAAGTATTTTAAACCCTTGAAGAATTATAAAATATAAGATTAAATGCAAAAATTCTCCATAGCAATTCACGGTGGCGCAGGAACTTTAGTAAAAGGAATGATGACACCCAAAAAAGAAAAAGCATATAAATCTGCTTTACAAGACGCTTTAAATAAAGGATATACTATTTTAAAAGATGGTGGTTCTGCAACAAAAGCAGTAGAACAAGCAGTAATTGTATTAGAGAATTCTCATTTATTTAATGCGGGAAAAGGTGCTGTTTTTACGGCTAAAGAAACTCATGAAATGGATGCAAGTATTATGTGCGGAAAAACATTAAATGCAGGAGCAGTTTCGTTAATTAGTGGCATTAAAAATCCGATATCACTTGCAAAAGACGTCATGGAAAAAAGCGAACACGTTTTTTTAGCAGGAAAAGGTGCTATGGAATTTGCAAAAGAACATAATTATCAATTAGAAAATGAAGCTTATTTTTATGATGAATTAAGACATGACCAATGGTTAGAAATTAGAGATACGGATAGTTTTCAGTTAGATCATTCCGTAAAAAAAGATTCTAAATTCGGTACAGTTGGCGCAGTTGCTTGTGATCAAAACGGCAATATCGCTGCTGCAACTTCCACTGGTGGAATGACTAATAAAAAATACGGTCGCGTAGGAGATTCACCAATGATTGGAGCAGGAAATTATGCTAATAATAAAACTTGTGCTGTTTCGTGTACTGGTTCTGGCGAATTTTTTATTAGAGGTGTTGTTGCTTATGATGTTTCTTGTTTAATGGAATTTAAAAACCTTTCGGTTGCTGATGCTTCAGAAGAAGTTATCCATAAAAGAATTTTAGAAATTGGTGGCGATGGCGGCTTAATTGCAGTTGATAAAAACGGAAATATTGCGATGCCTTTTAATACCGAAGGAATGTATCGTGCAAGTAAAACTTCCGAAGGAAATGAAGAAATTTTGATTTATAAATAATCTTAACCGCAAAGGTCGCAAAGAAAAAAATCGCAAGGTCCGCAAAGTTTTTAAATCAATTATCCTTACATCCTTTGCGAAAACTTAGCGGTCTTTGCGGTTAAGAACTATACAAAAGGCGCATCAATAGCCAAAACACTTACTTTTCTGTTTTTTATATCATACATGTCACTATTAGACAAAACATGTATGCAAAGATTTGCCATAGTCATTGGTGTTCCTTCTTCTAATATTTTTTCGTTATTATGAGATAATTTACTACCATCAAAAACGATGACCATTCCAGAACCAATAACCGTACAATCGTTTCCGTTTTTAATGATTAAACCTGTATCTTCGGCTAGACCAAAACCTATTAAGTTAGGGAATTTCGCAACTGCTTCAGACTGCCTCCCAAAACGACCACGTTGAATAAAATGTGTATCGATAATCAACTCCGGAATTAGATTTAAACCTTTATACATATCAACCGCACCTTTAATAAAGGATTCGGTTGCAGAACCACCAGCAATCATTTCATTAGCCATTACCATTGCACCAGCACTTGTACCTGCAATAACAAAATCATGTTCGTTTTGATAACGATCTAATAAAATATTATGAATAGTTGTTCCGCCAATTCTATCTGTGATTTTTGATTGATTTCCGCCAGAAAACATTACACAGTCAGCAGATTTTATCAATTCAATAGAAGAAGGTTTTTCAGAATCTTCTTTACTTCGAATATCTAAAATATGAACATTTGTACAGTTTAATTTAGTAAATGATTCTAAATACATTTCGCCAACCTCAACAGGAATACTTGATGCTGTTGGTATAACAATTATTTTTGCATCAATTCCGCCTGCTTCTTTTACAACATGCCATAAGATACCTTCTTCAATAAATTCTAAAGTGTAATTTTCATTCTCACTATGCGAACCTTTATCTTCGTTTCCTCCTATCGGAATTAATGTTCCTTTTACTAAATTCATTTCTTAATAATTAGTTTGCGAAAATAAACTAAATATTTTTCACAAAGTGTTAGTTTTTTTAATATCTTTCTGTTTTAAAATGCCACGAATGCACGAATTGATTTTTTATGTATTCTAATGAATTTTATGCCATAAATTCACGAATTTAATTTTGCATAAAATCATATTATTAGATTAGTGATAAAACTATATTTTAAATTATACTAGATGAGTTTAATTTACAAACAAGAAAGTTATAAAATTATTGGAAAATGTTTCGATGCACATAATAATTTAGGTGCTGGTTTTTTAGAAATAGTATATAAAGATGCTTTAGAATATGAGTTTAAAAAATCAAATATTCCATTTGAAAGAGAAAAAGAGTATACAGTAAATTATGATGGTATCATATTACCACATAAATTTTACGCAGATTTTGTTATATTTGATAAAATTATTTTAGAAATTAAAGCCGTTTCAGAAATTCATCCTAAATTTATTGCGCAAGCAATTAACTATTTAAAAGTTTCTGAATAAATTAGCATTAATAGTAAACTTTGGAGAATCACAATTAAATTACAAACGAGTAGTTTATTAGTTTTTTTTGCCACGAATGCACAAATAAAAATATTTAAGTATTCGTGATAATTTTTTTCAAAGACAAATGAAAATAGAGTAAAAAACATTCGTGAATTAGTGACAAAAAGACAAGTAAAATTAGTGCATTAGTAACAAAAAAAACAATAAACTAACTAAAACCCAAACAAATGGAAATAAGAAGTATTAATGCAATGAGAGGACCAAATTATTGGTCAGTTAGAAGACACAAATTAATTGTAATGGTTTTAGATTTGCTAGAAATGGAGCAAATGCCATCCGATAAAATAGATGGATTTAGATATCGATTAGAAAAAATGTTTCCAACTATGGTAGAGCATCGTTGTTCGGTTGGTTCTCGTGGCGGCTTTTTTCAACGTGTAGAAGAAGGTACCTGGATGGGTCATATTATAGAACATATTGCTTTAGAAACACAAACTTTAGCAGGAATGGATACTGGTTTTGGTCGGACAAGAGGTTATGGCGAAGAAGGTGTTTACAACGTAGTTTTTTCGTATATCGAAGAAAATGTTGGGCGATTTGCTGCAAAATCAGCTGTACGGATTTGTGAAGCATTAATTTCTGGTAAAGATTACGATTTAGATGCTGATATTCAAGAAATGCGAGAAATTCGTGAAGATGTTCGCTTAGGACCAAGTACTGGTTCTATTATTGAAGAAGCTGAAGCTCGTGGAATACCATGGATTCGTTTAAATAAATATTCACTTTGTCAGTTAGGTTATGGTGCAAATCAAAAACGAATTCAAGCAACTGTAACAAGTGAAACAAGTAGTATTGGTGTTGAGTTGGCTTGCGATAAAGAGGATACCAAATACTTATTAGAACAAGCTGAAGTTGAAGTACCAAAAGGCGATATTATCCGAAGAGAAAGAAGTTTAAAAGATGCTTGCGATTATGTAGGCTTTCCTTTAGTACTTAAACCGATTGATGGCAATCATGGTCGTGGAATTACCGTAGATATCAATAATTATGAAGATGCGTTAACAGCATTTCATATTGCAAAAGAAAGTTCAAAAAGTGGTGCTATAATTGTAGAAAAATTTATTACAGGTCGTGATTTTAGATTGCTAGTAATTAATAATGTTTTAGTTGCAGCAGCTGTTAGAACACCAGCACATGTTGTTGGAGATGGAATAGCAACAGTACAACAATTAATAGATAAAGTAAACGAAGATCCACGTAGAGGTTACGGTCACGAAAATGTACTAACTAAAATTACTACAAACGACTTAACCAAAAAATTGATAAAAGATGCAGGTTATTCTTTAGATTCCGTTATTAAAAAAGACGAAATGTTAATTTTAAAAGATACCGCAAACTTAAGTACTGGTGGAACTGCCGAAGACGTAACCGATATTGTGCATCCTGCAAATGTATCTATGGTAGAAAGAATTTCTAAAATAATTGATTTAGATATTTGTGGTGTAGATATTATGACAACAGATATTTCTAAACCATTATCTGAAACTGGTGGTGCTGTTTTAGAAGTAAATGCAGGACCTGGTTTTAGAATGCATCTTGCACCAACTACAGGTTTACCAAGAAATGTTGCTGCTCCTGTTATCGATAAATTATTCCCGAAAGGGAAAAATGGAAGAATTCCAATTGTCGCTATTTCTGGAACAAACGGGAAAACAACCACAACTAGATTATTAGCACATATTGCAAAAATGAATGGTTACCGAGTTGGTTATACGACAAGTGATGGCGTTTATATTCAAAACAGATTATTAATGACGGGCGACTGTACAGGTCCTGCAAGTGCAGAATTTGTACTTAAAGATCCAACAGTTAATTTTGCTGTTTTAGAATCGGCTAGAGGTGGTTTATTACGTGCCGGTTTAGGATTTAAAAAATGTGATATTGGTATTGTTACCAACGTTGCAGCAGATCATTTAGGTTTAAAAGGTATTCATACCATTGAACAATTAGCCAAAGTAAAAGCCGTGATTCCAGAAACAGTCTTGCCAGATGGTTATGCTGTTTTAAATGCTGATGATGATTTGGTTTACGCAATGCGAAGAAATATAGATTGTAATTTAGCTTTGTTTTCTATGGATGAAAATAATTCACACGTAAAAGCATTACAGCGTCATGGCGGAATTACTGCTGTTTACGAAAACGGATTTGTTACCATTTGCAGAGGTGAATGGAAAATGCGTATTATGCGAGCAGAAAATATTCCGTTAACGTATGGTGGAAAAGCGAAATTTATGATTCAGAATGTACTGGCTGCTGTGCTTGCTGCAAATATTCATGGCATGAGTAATGAAGATATTAAAGCAGGTTTAAGTACATTTATTCCTTCGGCAGAACAAACACCAGGACGCTTAAATTTATTTAAGTTTAACGACTTTAGTATTTTGTTAGATTATGCTCATAATCCAGCAGGAATGCGAGCATTAAAACAATTTACAGATGAGTTAGATGCAACGGTAAAAGTAGGAATCATAGCAGGAATTGGCGACCGTAGAGTTGAAGACAATAACGAAATGGGAAGTATTGCTGCCGAAATGTTTGATGAAATAATCATAAGACAAGATAAACGTTTACGTGGCAAAACAGAAGAAGAACTCATTAAAATGCTGAATGATGGTATTATAGCAAAAGATCCTAATAAAAAAACAACTGTTATTCCTTCGGAAAAAGAAGCAATTTTATTTGCAGTTAAAAATGCTAAAAAAGGCACTTTAATTATTTTATGTTCCGATGTTGTGCCAGATGCTTTAGAGTTAGTAAAGAATTTAAAAAAGCGAGAATCTCGTGGTGAGGTTTTGGTTTCTTAATAAAAATACTCACGCCGTGACTTTGAGTCACGGCGTGAGTTAACTAATGAGTCAGGACTTCACTTAGAGTGAAACCCTGACTTTTATTGTTATAAATCAATGCCTTTTTAAAGTGTAAAAATCATATTTTTAAATCATATTTCTAATTTATAGATTTTTATCTTTTATTAACTTTACTTAATATTATCATAATAAAATTCTAACTTTGAACTTTAACAGTTGATATAATCAATTAAAACTGATTATATCTTGATGTTGGCAACTATAGAACTCACTCAAACGAATGAAACATCACTTTGGAGATTTTTTAGATAGAACTGATAATTATTGGACAATTGTTCCGAATATAGAAAGGTATGCCTATTCTGCAAACGAGGAAATAAAGAACAAAGAAGAAGTTAGAATTTTAACGATTTCTAAAAATGACAATAATTGGAATCAAGTTTTTAATTGCCCAAATATTGAGGAAATAACTTTACACGAATCAAGTAAAGAACAAGTTCAAAGTATTAGCAAACTAACTCAAATAAAAAGATTGAGAATTACTCATTTGCGAACAAAAGATATTGAGTTTATTGGAGAATTAATCAATTTAGAAGAGATTGTTTTTGAATATGTTTCTGGATTCTCTGACTTATCACCTTTACGAAATCTAAAGAAACTGAAATCACTTCATTTTGAGAATCTACGCAGGGTTTCGAATTTTGACAAACTTAAAGGAATTGAAAGTTTAAAATATTTACACATTGACGGAACACTTGACTGGAATCAACCGATTGAAAATTTTGAATTTTTAGAAGGCTTACCGAACCTCGAAGTTTTTTCTTTAGGTTTTATAATTAACAAAACGGAATTTCCTGCTTTTTTACCAATTCTAAAACTGAATAAATTAAAGAGAGTAATAATTGGAAGAGCAACATTAAATACTAAAGAATATGCATTTTTAGAAACCGCTTTGCCAAATGTTGAATGCGGAACAAAAGGAGGAAATTGGGAATTATGTTGGGAATACAATGAATCTTTCGAATTTCTTGGAAAAAAGGCTGGGAGAGTAAAATGCATAAACTCAAAAGCGAATGAAAAGTGCGAAGAATTTATTAAAAAATACGAAGGAATAAAAAATGAATCTGAACAAATAATAAAAACTACAGTTGCCAACAACGGCTATACTTAATTGCTTAGTTCTGTGCTACTTTAATAACTCAGAAATTATCTTAGAATTTATAATAGTGACTTTGTAAATATTCGAAAAATTATTTTCATCTATTTGATCGTAAGTCATTTTCCCAATAATTTTGTTAGCAAAATCTGGTGTGGTATTGCTATGCCCAACAATTAGAAGCGTTTGATTTTTATGTTCTGAAACAAAGTCTGTATAATTTATTTGAGATGGATTATAAATAATAGGTTCTAACTTTTTATTTTCGGCAATTGGTTGTATCGTATTTTTAGTACGTTTAAAATCTGTAGTATATATTGCATCGATTTTAATATCTTTAAAATATGTTCCATAATTTTGCGCTCTCTTTTTTCCTGCAATAGATAAATCAGGATTATGCGTACCATCAAATTCTTTTTCAGCATGACGGAAAAAATAAAATGTAGTACTATTATTAATAGCATTACTTTTTAATTTCGATTCTGTTTTACAAGAAATTATAACTAATAGTGATACTAAAATTAATCTTTTCATTTTATTATATAATTCGAGTTTAAATCCGTGCTAATCCGTGTCTATAATAGCTTCTTGAATAATACGTTGCACTTTTGTTCTAATATCTTCTTTTGTTAATCCTTTATTTGCCATGGTTGGATAAACTCTATTAGACAAGAATATATATACAATGCCACTTTCAGGATCTGCCCAAGCGTAAGTACCTGTAAAACCAGAATGCCCGAAACTACTTTCGGAAACACAATCGCATGTTGCTAATTCTTCCTTATTTATTTGCGGTTTATCGAATCCTAAACCTCTACGATTGTCTTCGTGTTTAAAATATTGTGTATTAAATTTTTGGATTGTTTTTGTTTTTAAATAACGTTTTCCACCATAATAACCCTTTTGCAAATATAGTTGCATCATTTTAGCGACATCTAATGAATTTCCGAACAATCCTGCATTACCAGAAACGCCATCTAGCATTGCTGCGCCCATATCATGCACATCGCCTTGTAGTAATTGATGTCTGAAATAAGTGTCTTTTTCGGTTGGTACAATTTGTTCTTTTTTATACTTTTCGAGTGGTTTATATGTTAAAGTCTTTGCACCTAATGGCAAATAAAATTCATTATCATTCAAAATATTAAAAGGTTGCTTGTATTGTTTTTCAATAAAATCCTTAAATAAATAAAATGCAAAACCACTATATTTATATTTATACTTAATTCGTTGTGGTGCATCGGCAATTCGCTGATAAATAGTATCCATATAATCTTTACGCAAATACAAATCTTTTGCAATTCTTATAGGGAATTTATCCGATTTTTGATTTCGATAATATTTCGCTGAAGGTCTTTTAGTTATGCTATCTAAAGTCTTAACATAAAACGGAATCCAAGGTCGCAATCTACCTGTATGCGCTAATGCTTCTTTTACAGTTACGGTATCTTTATTGGAACCTTTTGTAACAGGAAAAATCTCATCAAAACGATTATGTATGGAAAATTTACCTTCTTCTTCCGCTTTCATAATTTGTGGTAAACCTCCTAATATTTTAGTTAATGAAGCTAAATCGTAAATGCTTTCGTCAGTTACTTTTTTGATTTTTTTATCGGTATAATGACCGTAATTTTTATTAAAAATAACCTTTCCATGTCTTGCAACTAACACTTGTAAACCTGGAGCCATTTTTTTATCTAAAACTATTTTTGCAATGGAATCTACTCGTTTTAGTTTTAAACTACTCATGTTAACTTCTTCTGGCAAACCAAAAGTTAAACGTTTTAAATCTTGCGATTGTAAACCAAAACCTTCCGAGAAATGAGTACCAATATTTACGGGTAATTTTCCTTTTGTGCCAATTGCACCAAATATCATTTGTGCAGATAAATCTTGTGCTATTTTTGAATTTTGATAAGACACTAAAACGGCATCTATATTATTAAAATCTTCAAAATCTAATAAAGCATATGGACTTGCAAAAATGTCTAAAATTATTTTAGTCTTCGTTAAATTTTTAGAATTATATAAATTAGTAAGAGATTTAATATTTGTTAATTCAGTTTTAGTTAAATGATAACTTTTCCATGGGTTTGCATTCGATTTATGTACACCAATAATTACGGTATTGTAATTGCCAATCCATTTAATAAACTCTAAATTTTTTCCATCAAAAACAGTAATGTCGGTATAACTTCTTAATCTATTTTTGAAGGTATCACTATCTGAATCTCCAAATTTGATATAAGCAACTTTTGATTTTACTAAATCACGAATAGGAAAAATAGCATTTTCGTTTTTCACTAAAGTGATTGCATTTTGGATTAATTTTCTGTGTAAAACTTCATCTTTAATAGTATTTAAATCTGCAACTACATTTTCTAGTTTCGGATTTTCATAATTATGTAAACCACACCAATATTTTGCGTTTAGTATTTTTATAACCGATTCGTTTATTCTTTCTTCGGTTAAAGTTTTGTTTTTTAGGGCGTTTTTAATTTGTTTAATTGCTGCGCCAACATCTTCAGAAAAAAGCAACACATCATTACCTGCTAAAAGTGCTTTTAAATCTACTTTTCCTTTATTGTTTTTTAAAGAGTTTGATATTTCTAAGTCATCTTCTACAAATTCAGAAACGCCTTTCATATTAAGTGCATCGGTAAAAATTAACCCTTTAAACTGCATTTTATTTTTAAGTAAATCGGTTAAAACAGTTGGTGATAAGGATGTTGGTAATTTTATGTTTTCTTCTAAACTTGGTACGGACAAATGTGCTGCCATAACCGAAACAATTCCGTTTTTAAAGAGTTGTTTGTATGGGTATAATTCAACGGAATCTATACGTTCCGCAGTAAATTTTACGGTTGGTAACATTTTATGTGAATCAGTTTCTGTATCGCCATGACCAGGAAAATGTTTTGCACAAGCCATTACATATTGACTTTGTAATCCGTTTGTAAAAGCAATGGATTTTGCAGTAACATTATATTTGTTTTCGCCAAAAGAGCGATTGCCAATTATTGGGTTTTTCGGGTTTGTATTTATATCAACTACTGGAGCAAAATTTACATGAATTCCCATTCTTTTACATTGTTCGCCAAGTCTTGTTCCAAATTCTTCAATTAATTTATCATCTCTAATTGCACCTAAAGTCATGTTCCACGGAAAACGATAGGTATTGTTTAATCGCATATCTAAACCCCATTCGCCATCAAAAGCAATTAATAAAGGTACATCGGATAAAAACTGGTATTTATTATTGAGTTTAATTTGCTTTTCTGGCGTTCCTTGCATAAAAATTAAACCACCAATCTGATATTTTTTTATTACCGAAGTTATAAAATCGGTATGTTTTTTATCTTTATTGGAATATGCTGCTAACATAAATAACTGACCGATTTTTTGGTCGATAGTCATTTTTGACATAATGGAATCTGTCCATTTTTGTTGTGCTAGAATGTCTTTTGTTAGTAGTGGATTTGTTTGTGCTTTTGAAAACAGTACTGTAATTATTAGTATTAATGTAATTAACTTTTTCATATTTTTTTTGAACCACAAAAGAAACAAAAGATCACAAAAAGTGTTCTGAAGTTTGATGCGTTTTTATTCTTTTAAATTTCTAAATAGTTCATTAACAAAAGTTTTATGACCTTCGTTATAAACATTTTTAACATTAAAATTGATTAATAATCCTTTTGGAGCGTCTAGTAATTTCATGTAAGTTAATAATTGAGCTTCATGGATTGGTAATATTTCTTTAACTGATTTTAATTCAATTGGTAAAATATTTTCTACAAATAAGTCGCATTTTAAATCCGTATCTAAATTTAATCCTTTAAAGTGAACTGGTACATTTAATTCTGATTTAAATTCGATTCCTCTTAATGCAAGTTCATGTTTCAAACATTTATGATAAACACTTTCTAATAAACCTGAACCTAAATGTTTATGCACTTCAATTATTGCTCCGGTAACTTTATAAGTCAAATTTTTTAAATATGATTTTGTGAGTTCCATTTTATTGTTGTGTTTTACTAAACCATAAACTAAAGATTCTTAATTTTATTCAGGCAACTTTTGTGCCCTTTTGTTTCTTTTGTGGTAAATCAAAAAAATCTCGCATGCCAAGAATCACTAACCGCAACTTCCCAACCAGATTCATATTCATTAACAGTTTTTACTAAATTATTAAAAACAATGGTCTCTTTAGTAATTTTATTTCCTTTAGCATATTTCTGAAAATCTAACATCGAAACGATATTGATATTCTCCTCAATTTTAAATGCTATTTTTAATTTATCAAACAAATCACAATAAAATTCATTTTCTATTTTTTTTATTAATTGTACTGACGAATCTATGGAGCAACCAGAAGCTAATTTATGATCTTCATCAACAACTAAAATAATAAACTGATTATATTTTATTTGATAAGAACCTTTTAAACCTTCGCCATGATTGTTCCAATTTTGTATAAAATCTTTAATTTTTTCACCAATTTTATTTACTTCAATATCAGAAAAATATTTATCCGATTGGTAAATCCAAACTCGTGAAGTCTTTGATATTTCTTTAAAATCTACAAACATTTTTTTTATAATTTCTTATTAAATTTATTCTGTAAATCTTCTAAACTATGATTTTTTCCTTGCATTTTATCCATTATTTCTTTTAACACTTTTTTGGTATATAACGGAAAATCTGCATTACTCATCCAATTAAAATAACCTTTATTTTCTTTAAAAACATCTACTACTTTTCTGCCTTTATATTTACCAAAAGAAAATATTTCGTTTTCATCTTCATCAAATAAAACAAAACCTGCCATATCGGCTCTTTTTTTATGATGCGAAAACTCATTTAAAGTTTCCATATTATTTTCTAAATCGTCGTATTTTTCTATTTGTGCTAATAAAATTTCGTAGGTTGCGTTGGTGTCTGCTTCGGCAGAATGTGCATCTGTTAAATCTTTATCACAATAAAATTTATAACCAGCAGTTAATGTTCGCTGTTCTTTTTTATGAAAAATAGTTTGTACGTCTATCGCCAATCTATCTTTCATAGAAAAATCTATTCCAGCACGCATCATTTCTTCGGCTAAAAGCGGAATATCAAATCTATTGGAATTAAATCCTGCTAAATCACAACCTTCAATTAGTTTACTAACTTCTGATGCTAACTCATTAAAAGTTGGTTCGGTTACTACTTTTTCGTTGTCAATACCATGAATTTCGGTCACTTCTTTTGGTATTTCCATTTCTGGATTTACCAACCAAGTTTTAGATTCTTTATTACCGTTTGGAAGAATTTTTAAGATGGATATTTCTACAATCCTATCTTTTGCAATATTGATTCCTGTAGTTTCTAAATCAAAAAATACAATTGGTTTTTTTAGGTTTAATTTCATCCGTGCTTTAATATTTTATATTATTGAAGATGGAACTCACAAAAAACCTCTTATTTAAAATAGATAATTTTAATGTTCGTTTCATCTGGTAAAAATAGAAAAAAGAAAATAGAAATACGTAAACGTAAAGACAATACTTTTTATTAAACTAATTTACCATATAAGGATTATAAGGTCATATAAGTAATCTGTGTCATCTGTATTCCTATCTATCTACCACAAAAGGCACAAAAGAAATTTATCATATAATTCGTGAAAATTCGTGTTCCTATAATCTCTATAATTAGAAATCCATATTCACATCCCAAGCTTCTAAATAATCGGCTACTGCTTTTACGAACATTCCGCCTAAAGCACCGTTTACAACTCTATGGTCGTAAGAATGTGATAAAAACATTTTATGTCTAATACCAATATAATCACCTTCTAAAGTTTCGATAACTGCTGGTGTTTTTCTAATCGCACCAAGTGCTAAAATACCAACTTGAGGTTGATTTATAATTGGTGTTCCCATAATAGAACCAAATCCACCAACGTTAGTAACTGTATAAGTTCCACCTTGAATATCGTCTGGTTGTAATTCGCCTTTTCTTGCTCTAGAAGCTAAATCGTTTACTGCTTTTGCCATACCAACTAAATTTAATTGATCAGCATTTTTAATTACAGGTACAATTAAATTTCCGTCAGCAAGTGCTGCAGCCATTCCTAAATTTATGTTTTTACGTTTGATAATATTATCGCCATCTACGGCAATATTAATCATCGGAAAATCTTTTAACGCTTTTGCAATTGCTTGCATAAAAATTGGTGTAAACGTTAATTTTTCGCCTTCTCTTTTCAAGAAAGCATCTTTAACTCTATTACGCCATTTTACTACATTGGTAACATCAACCTCAACAAAACTTTGAACGTGAGCAGAAGTCTGTACCGAAGCAACCATATGATGTGCAATTAATTTGCCCATTCTAGACATAGCGATAATTTCATCGCCTTTTTGTAAAGCAACTTTGGGTTTTGGGTTTTGGGTTTTGGGTTTTGGGTTTGTCTTTTCTTGAGTAATTACCTTTGGTGTTTCAAGTACAACTTCTTTTTTAGTACTTGATTTTCCGTTTTCAATATAATCTAAAATATCATTTTTAGTAACACGACCATCTTTTCCTGTACCAGAAATTGCTTCTAGTTCTTCCATAGAAATTCCTTCAGTTTGTGCGATATTTCTAACTAATGGCGAATAAAATTTACCAGAATCTCCTGTTTTTAAGATTGGTGTATTTACTGAAGTAGCTGCAACAACTTTTTGCACATTTTCTTCAATTATTTTAGTTGCTTTTGGTGTTTCTACTTTTTCAGAATTCGGTTCTGAAACAGTTGTAGTAGCACTAGCATCGGTTTCAATAATAGCAATAGTTTCTCCAACCGCAACAATATCATCAACATTATATAATAATTCTACTATTGTTCCTTCTACTTCACTTGGCACTTCACTATCCACTTTATCGGTTGCTATTTCTACAAGAGCTTCGTCTAATTCAACGGTATCGCCAACTTGTTTTAACCATGAAGTTATTGTTGCTTCTGCAACACTTTCGCCCATTTTAGGTAATTTTATTTCAAACTTTGCCATTATCTTGATGCTTATTTTACGGGGCAAAGTTACAGTTTTTTTTAGATTATTTCACCGAGTTTAACAAAGAAACAGAAAGTTTCTAAATTGTTAAATTCACGTTAAAATAAAATGAAAGATTAAACCATTTAATAAAATTTCAGTCTTAATGATATAACTATAAATATATACACATGAACAAATTATTTTTAATTGTCATTGCAATTTTCACATTACAAATTAATGCACAGAAACCAAGTAATCAAGAAAAGAAAAACCATAAAAAAGAATTCTTTAAAGATTTAAGTGCAGCACAAATCGCAAATCTAAAAACAAAAAAAATGACTTTATATTTAGATTTAACAAAAGCACAACAAAATAAAGTTTATAATATAAATCTTATAAGTGCTAAAGAACGAAAAATCAAATCACAAGAAAGAGAAAACAATAATATAAAACCGAATTCTAATGAACGCTACCAACATAAAATGGCAAAATTAGACAAACAAATTGCGTATAAAAAAGAGATGCAATCTATTCTTAATAAGGAACAATTTGAAAAATGGAAAAAAATGAAAATGCACAGAATGAGTAAACAAAAAAAACACAAACGAAAAGTTAAAAGAAAAAAATAATTTTATTACATCTTAGAAAATACCCTACTTATTTTACAGATTTGTAGGATTTTTTTATTGAAAATTCGTAACATTTCCTTTCCCTATTGAAGTGTCACTTCCTATAATATAAGTGCAACCTCTTGGTATAAATCTAAAGGAATAATGATTATTTCTTAATTTATATATAGCATTTATTATCTCTTTATTAGAAATATTATTATTGTCAAAAATAATAGTTTCAATTTTATTAGCAAGTATATCATTAATACTTATACTAGTATGATGCACTGCTAATTCAGGTTTAATAGTAGTTTTTAAATTTGAAAATGTACTAGGGTTTTCACCTATATAAATAAAATTAGAATTATTCTCGTTAGAAGAATCTACCGTTTTTAATTTTAGATACTTTATTAAAAACCAAAATTGAATACCAAAACTCATTAAAAAATCATAGATAACATTTAACTTGAAATGCTTTTTATAGAAAATTTTCATTGCACCATAAAAATAACGTAAATATTTAACGTCTTTTTTGGTGCTTTCACCTTTATAATGAATAATTTGAGTATCGGAATAATAATAATTTTGATAGCCTTTTTTTATTATTTTATAACTTAAATCAATATCTTCACCGTACATAAAATAATCTTCATCAAAACCCTTAACTTCATTATAAACATCACGTTTCATTAACATAAATGCACCAACTAAAATTTCGATAACACCAGTTTCGTTTTCGGTTAAATGATTGGCATAATATTTTCCTGTTTGTTTACTCGAAACACCTAACAATTTATTAAAGGATACTTTTGGTGTTGGAATGCCACGTTTACTTTCTGCTAAAAAATTGCCTTTTCCATCAATTAATTTAACTCCTAATGCTCCTAAATTTTGTTTAGTCTTAGCAAACTGTATTATTTTCTCAAAAGTATCTTCCGACACTATAGTGTCAGGATTTAAAATAAGAACATAATTACCTTTTGCTATTGCTACACCTTGGTTGTTTGCTTTTGAAAAACCGGTATTATCTTTATTCGCAATAAGTACGACCTCTGGAAAATTTTCAGCAAGCATTTCACAACTTTCATCGTGCGAATTATTATCTACCACAATAATCTCCGAAGAAATGTTTTTACAAGCATCTTGTACACTCAACAAACATTGTTCTAAAAAATAACGCACATTATAATTTACAATAATTATAGAAAGGTCAATATTTTCTTTTGATTTTTGTTTCACAAATTATTTTTACTTAATACAATCTCACTTTAATTTCACCTAACTTTTCAAACTATTTTCAAACGGAATTCTATTAATAATACTCC
The DNA here is from genome assembly GCA_027065775.1 of Flavobacteriaceae bacterium. Taxonomy (GTDB): domain Bacteria; phylum Bacteroidota; class Bacteroidia; order Flavobacteriales; family Flavobacteriaceae; genus S010-17. Next base: position 31,074 of record JAMONN010000168.1, read on the forward strand.
TACCTAAGGTTATTTCATCGGCATATTCAATTTCATCACCAACCGAAATTCCACGTGCAATTGTAGAAATTCTTATGTTATAATTTTCAATTTGTCTATAGATGTAGAAATTAGTTGTATCGCCTTCCATAGTAGAACTTAAGGCGAAAATAATTTCATTTATCTTACCTTCTTTTACTTTATTTACTAAACTTTCAATAGTTAAATTATGTGGTCCAACTCCTTCGATTGGCGAAATTTTTCCACCTAAAACATGATATAAACCTTTAAATTGCGCTGTATTTTCAATCGCCATTACATCTCTAATATCTTCTACAACACAAATTATTTCTGAATTTCTTTTTTTATTAGCACAAATCTGACATAATTCTACATCACTAATATTATGACAATTTAAACAATGTTTTATATCATTTCTTAGTGAACTCAATGCGTCTGCCAAATATAAGGTTTGCTCTTTTGGTCGTTTTAGCAAGTGTAAAACTAGTCGTAAAGCCGAACGCTTACCGATGCCAGGTAATAACGAAACTTCGTTTACTGCATTTTCTAAAAGTTTTGAAGAAAATTCCATTTTGCAAATGTAACTGAAATAAGATTTAAAATTAAATGATTTAAAATTTAAAATTTTGTTTCTTTGTATTTGTACTAAACTGAAAATTAAAAAATGAATCCAACTACTATTTTAATAATCATTGCAATATATTTTGGAGTTTTATATCTTATTTCCTGTCTAACAGGAAAAGATGATAGCAATGATTCTTTCTTTAAAGCAAATAAAAAATCACCTTGGTTTATTGTTGCTTTTGGTATGATTGGCGCAACGCTTTCTGGTGTAACTTTTATTTCTGTACCTGGAACTGTTGCAACACAACAATTTAGTTATATGCAAATGGTTTTTGGATTTGTTGCCGGAACTTTTGTGATTGCCTACGTATTGCTACCTATATATTATAAACATAATGTAACTTCAATTTACGAATATTTAAATATTAGATTAGGAAGTAAAACACACAAAGTTGGTGCTTTTTTCTTTTTATTATCTAGAACTATTGGCGCTGCTTTTAGAATATTTTTAGTTGCACTTGCTATGCAATATTTAATTTTTGAAGAATGGAACGTACCCTTTTTTGTAACCGTAATTATTTCGATTTTACTTATTTGGGTTTATACACACAGAGCAGGAATTAAAACAATTGTTTGGACTGACACTTTACAAACTCTATTTATGCTTTTAGCAGTTGGTTTTGCAATTTATTTTATTAATCAGAAATTAGAATGGTCCTTTTTTGAATTTTTAAAATCCGAAGAATTAAAAAAATACAATAAAATTTTATTTTTAGACGATTTTAAGAGTCCGTTATTTGCACTAAAATCATTTTTAGGCGGTGTTTTTATGGCAATTGCGATGACTGGAATTGATCAAGATATGATGCAGAAAAATCTAACGTGTAAAAATGTAAAGGAAGCGCAAAAAAACATGATTTCTATGATTATTCTTTTAGTATTTGTTAATTTCATCTTTTTGTCACTTGGTGCATTATTATATATTTATGCGGATAAATTCGGATTATCAGTACCAATTATTGATGGCGTTACACGAACCGATTTACTTTTTCCTATGATTGCTGTAAAAAGTGGTTTAGGCGCACCATTAGCCATAGTCTTTATCTTGGGGATAATTGCAGCAGCATATTCAAGTGCAGATTCTGCATTAACTTCATTAACAACATCGTATTGTGTTGATTTTTTAGATATCGAAAAACGTGATAAATCCATTCAAAAATCACTTAGAAAAAAAGTACATATTGCAGTTTCTGTTATATTAGTTATTGTAGTTGTTTTATTTGAAAAAGTATTAGAGCGAAGTGTAATTAATGGTTTATTTACCATTGCAACTTATACTTACGGACCATTATTAGGTTTGTTCTTCTTTGGTATTTTTACCAAACACAAAATTAAAGAAAGTTATTTATCTTTAATTTTAATCTGTTCAATTTCTGTACTTTTTAGTTATTTACTTAAAGAAAATTCGGTTAATTGGTTTAATGGTTATAAATTTGGATTTGAGTTATTAGGTTTGAACGGTCTTTTTACTTTTATTGGACTTTGGTTAATTAGAAAGAAAGAATAATGATAGATAATCACATAAATTATATTGAATTTAAAACTACGGATTTAGAAAAAACAAAACATTTCTACACATCATGTTTTGGTTGGTCGTTTACAGATTATGGGAAAATGTACGCTTCTTTTTCTGATAGCAATAGTGGTGTAAATGGTGGTTTTGAATTCACTAATGAACCCATTAAAAATGGTGCTCTTATAGTTTTGTATTGTGAAAATCTGAACAAAATTAAAGAGAAAATAATAGCGTTTGGTGGAAAAATTTCAAAAGATATATTTTCTTTTCCAGGCGGAAAAAGATTTCAATTTTTAGATTCTTCAGGAAATGAATTAGCAGTTTGGTCGGATAAATAATATATAATGAAAGATTTAAGCAACCACAGAAAAACATATAAAAAAGACGAACTTTTAGAAACTAATATTCCAGACAACCCAATGGAATTGTTTCAAAAATGGTTTTTTGATGCTGAAAAAATGGAATCTGGCGAAGCCAATGCCATGAACTTAGCAACTATTGGTTTAGACGGTTTTCCTAAAAATAGAATTGTATTATTAAAACGTTTTACTTGGGAAGGTTTTGTTTTTTATACAAATTATGATTCCGAAAAAGGAAAAGCAATTGCAAAAAACAATAATGTTTGTTTGTCATTTTTCTGGCAAGGTTTAGAACGTCAAGTTATTATTAAAGGAGTTGCTGAAAAAATTGCTGAAAATTTATCGGATGGTTATTTTGAATCTAGACCCGAAGGTTCTAAATTAGGCGCTTGGGCATCCGAACAAAGTGAAATTATTAGTTCTAGAGATGAACTAGACGAAAAACTTATTGCTATGGAAAATAAATTCCGTGACAACGAAATTAAAAGACCAAAAAATTGGGGCGGTTATTTAATAAAACCACAAGTTATCGAATTTTGGCAAGGAAGACCAAATAGAATGCACGATAGAATTCGATTTACTTTACAAGACGATTTTAGTTTTAAAATAGAACGATTACAACCTTAAAAACGATTTCCTATATTTTAAACTCTTAAAGATTTCTTTAAAAACCCAAAACATCTAGAAAATTTAAATACTAGATTGGTAAAAATATGACGATTTTTAAAATATCTTTAGTATTAGTTGAATTAATTGAAACCACAGTTCGTACGGAAAGTTTTTAATTTTTAGTAAATTAGCATTTTAAATAATTCTAGTAAACTTTCTATCATGAAAAAAAATTATCTAAT
>JAMONN010000169.1 GCA_027065775.1 Flavobacteriaceae bacterium
GTTTTCTTCTGCAAAAGAAGCAATTGCAAATACCAAAGGAATTTTTATTGGTGGCGGAAATACGTTTGAATTAGTGAATCAATTATATAAAAACGATATAATTAAAGCAATTAGAACTGCTGTAAATAAAGGAACACCATATTTAGGCACAAGCGCAGGAAGTAATATTTGTGGACCAACAATGATGACTACTAACGATATGCCAATTGTATATCCGCCAAGTTTTGATACGCTAAACTTAATACCTTATAATATTAATCCGCATTATTTAGATCCAGACCTAAATTCTACACATAAAGGCGAAACTCGTGAAACTAGAATTAATGAATTTCATTGTTTTAATGATAAAGTAGTTATTGGTTTACGAGAAGGAAGTTGGTTGGAAGTTATTGGTAATATCATAACTTTAAAAGGAAAATTAACTGCTAGAATATTTATGCAGCATAAAAAACCTATTGAATTAGAAAGTGGAATGGTTTTGAGGTTTGATGATGTCATTCCTGCGAAGGCAGGAATCTCATAAAAGATAAATAGATTCCTGCCTTCACAGGAATGAGATTAAATTAGTGATAGAACTATTAAAAAATAAAAAAACATATTTAAAAGTTTCTAAATATCGAAACTTTTTGTATTATTGCTTAAAATAAATAGATTTGAATAATTTTAAAACTATATTTTCGGAAAGTGCTGACGAATTTATCAGAACTTTAGATATTAAAACTCAAAAAAAAATATTCCAAAATATAAGATTAGCGGAACAAACAAGAAATCCAAAATTCTTTAAAAAACTCAATAAAGATATTTGGGAATTTCGAGTTAGATATTCTAACAAACAAATTCGCTTACTCGCATTTTGGGATAGAAGAAATAAAAAAGATACTTTAGTAATAGCAACAAATGGATTTATAAAGAAGTCACAAAAAACGCCAAAAAAGGAAATAGATAAAGCAGAACAAATACTAAAAAAATATTTAAAATAATAAAAAACAAAGTTATGGCAAAAATGAAAACATACAGTTTATCAGAAATGGAAGATAAATATATCGGAAAAAAAGGAACAAAAGAACGAGATAACTATGAATACGAGTTGAGAATGGATTTATTAGGACAGATGATAAGAACAACTCGAAAGGAAAAAAAATTAACTCAAGAAAAATTGGGTAAATTAATAGGTGTTAATAAATCTCAAATTTCAAAACTTGAAAATAATGCAAATAGTGCAACTATCGGAACGATAATTAGAGAAATAAATTTTAATGTTATTTTAGATAACACGAAATTAAAAATTGCATAATAGTCTATCAAACAGAAATGACATTATATATTTACGGTTTCGTCTTAATCAAAAATTTTGTAATTTTACAAAGTTTAGTGTTTATCCAAGTCTTGGTGTTTAAAATCAGTAATTATTTGTTACATCAACTTTACCCATAAAATAGGAAATGAAAAAAATAACAAAAATGGCTATTAATAAGTTTAACCAGTTAAAGAAATTTTATGACGAAAAAAGATAAACAGTTAGAATTAAAGGATAAAATCGTAAAAGGACTTGAAAAAGTATACGAAAAACTTATCATATTTAAAAAGGAAAAAAATAGCGAACTTGTAATAATGCAAGGTGATAAAATTGTAAAAATAAAACTATAAAACAAATTTTAAGTCTATAATTTGTTTAGTCTATGGTTGTAATTATTAAAACCATTAAAACCATAAGTCTTTAAAATAAAAAAAACACAAATGAAAAAATTATTACTATTTATTGCATTAATTAGTTTTGGTATAACTCAAGCACAAATTGTGAATATACCTGATGCAAATTTTAAGAATGCACTATTAAATTACGACCCAATTATTGACACTAATAATGATAATGAAATACAAATAAGTGAAGCAGAAGCATATACTGGCGGCCTGTTTTATGTGAATTACGAGTTAGTTAATGCGAGTTTTGGAGTTTCGGATTGTGAGGCATTATATCCCAATGGTTCTCAAGATTATTATGATTGTATTGATTTAATTACAAATGACACTTTTTTAATTCAAAGTGTTATTACTGACTTAACAGGTTTAGAGGCGTTTATAAATGTTACTCACATTGCTTTAGAATACGTAAGTCATACAAATAGTTTGATAATTTCTAATTTTAACAATCTTGAAACGTTTAAAATTGTTTTTACAGATGTCATATATGATGAAACATTCCCTACAAATATAAATTTAAGCAATAATGCTAATTTAAAAAAGGTAACTATAAATAATGCTAATGATTATGATCCTTTTTTTTATGGTTTATTTTATAATTTACTTGCCGAAATATCAATACCAAATTTAAATATAAGTAACTCAAATAATTTGGAGTTATTAGATGTTAAAGGTCTCAATATACCAAGTATAGATGTTTATGATAAATTGGAATTACTGGATTTTGATTGTTCAAATAATAATTTACAAAATATTGATGTTTCTCAAAGTATTAATTTAACCAATCTAAATTGTAACTTTAACGATTTGACCAATCTAAATGTGAATAATAATATTAATTTAACCAATCTAAATTGTAGCTTTAATGATTTGACCAATTTAAATGTGAATAATAATACCAATTTAATTAATTTAAATGTGAGCAATAATGATTTGACCAATTTAAATGTGAACAATAATTATTTATTAAAAAGTTTAAGATTTCGCAGTAATTTAATATCTGAAATAGACTTAAATGACATAATAGATTTGAGAAATCTAAACTGTATAGATAATTTATTGAATACTATTAATATTTCCAATTTTAATAATTTTAATAGTATAAACTGTTCCAATAATCCTAATTTAAGTTATCTTAATTTAAAAAATGGAAATAATATTAATTTCAATGTTCCTAATGGTGCCAATTTTGGTTTTGGAAACTTACCAAATTTAGAAATAGTTTGTGTCGATGATATTAATTCAGATTTAGTAATGAGGATAAATAATGATGTTGGTCACTCTGTAAATTACACAGAATACTGTAGTTTAGAACCAGCATTAAGTAACCAAATAAATGGAAATAGTAAATCAGATATTAACAATAATGGTTGTGATGCAACTGATGCTTTCATTTCAAATTTAATGATACTTTCAAATAATGGTACAGATAACTTTGCAACTTTTACCCAAACTAACGGAGAATATTTACTGTACACAAACGAAGGTGATTTTACAACAGAAGTAACAACAAATTTACCAAATATTTTACCATAAATCCAAATTCAGAAACCAACACATTCACAGGTTTTGACAACACCTTTACAGCAGATTTCTGCATAGAACCAAACCAAACGGTAAATGATGTTAATATTAGTTTATTACCAACAAGCGAAGCAAGACCAGGTTTTAACACAACATACCGAATAGTTTATAAAAATATAGGTACAACACAACTAAATGGCGATATAACTTTAGAATTTGATGATACAAAATTAAATTTTCTAAACGCAAGTGAAACCGTAAATTCTCAAACAAGTAATAGTTTAACTTTTAATTATACAAATCTAAATCCGTTTGAAACAAGAACCATAGATTTAGAATTTAACGTATTTGCGCCACCAACTGTTGAAATAGGCGATATTTTAAATTTTACAGCAACCATAAACCCAATTGCAGGAGATTTTACAGCAGATGATAATATTTTTACATTTAATCAAACCGTTATTGGTTCTTTTGATCCAAACGACATTACTTGTTTAGAAGGCAATGAAATATTATTAGCAGATACAGATAAATATTTACATTATCTAATACGTTTTCAAAATACTGGTACAGCAAGTGCAATAAATGTAGTTGTAACCAATGATTTAGATGCAAATTTAGATTGGTCAACTTTACAGTTAGAAAGTTTAAGTCATAATAACAGAGTTGCTATAAAAAACGGTAATGAAATAGAATTTATTTTTGAAAATATAAATTTACCAGATAGCACAACAGACGAACCAAACTCTCACGGTTTTATAGCATATAAAATAAAACCAAAAACAGACATTGCACTTGGCGACGTTATACCAAACAAAGCAGACATCTTTTTTGATTTTAACGAAGCAATTGAAACAAATATAGCAACAACTACCATAGTAAATGCTTTGTCAGTAAATGAAAATAGGTTATTAGATTTTTCAGTTTATCCAACACCAACAGAAAACATTTTGAATATTAAATCAAAAACAGAAATAACTAAAATAGAAATTTACAGTAAATTAGGTCAGTTAATAAAAGAAACAATAGAAAATAAAATTGATATTTCCAATCTAACGCAAGGTTTATACTTTGTAAAAGCAGAAGATGTAAACGGAAATTTTGGCGTAAAAAAGATTGTAAAAAAATAAAATACAAAGACCGTTTATTTTTAACTTTCTCCGCGAACTTTGCTAAACTTTGCGTCTTTGCGTGAAAAAAACACCTAGAAATACTTCTGATATAAACGCGTTTTTAATTATTTTTATTCAAATAATTGGCCAAATAAACGCCAGTACTTACACAAGCTTGCAATAGATATCCGCCAGTTGGAGCGTCCCAATCTAACATTTCGCCAATACAAAATTGATTGGACATATTTTTAATTTCAAAGTTTTTAGAAATCGCATTTAAATCAATCCCACCAACTGTAGAAATTGCTTCGTCAATGGATGCCGTATTTATTATTTCTAAAGGAAATTTTTTGATGGTTTTTATTAATGATTCTGTATTTAAATAAGACTCTTTAGATAGATACATTTTTAATAAATCGATTTGAGAAGCACTTAGTTTGAGTTCTTTTTTTAAGATTTCGGTAGTATTTCTATAGTTTGATGATTTTATTTTAGAATATATATTTTCTAATGTTAACGAAGGTTTAAAATCGATAAAAACGGTTGCTTTTGAATTTGAATACAACTGTTCTCTAATTTGTGGACTTAGTCCGTAAATAGAATTTCCTTCTAATCCAAATTTAGTAATAACCGCTTCTCCTTTCTGAATAACGTTATTACAAGAAACAGCAATATTTTTTAAAGGAGTTCCTTCGTGTTTTTGAATAAAATTAGGTTTCCAATCAATTTGATAAGCGCAGTTTGATGCTTGAATTTTTTTTGTTTTGATTCCTTTTTTTGAAAAAGTATTGAGCCAGTTCCCATCAGATCCAGTAATCTTCCAACTTCCTCCGCCTAAAGAAAAGACGGTATAATCTGTTTGTATTGGTTTGTTATTAATAATCGGATTACTATTATCGTCCCAATCAGAAAAAGTATGTTCATACTTAATAATAATTCCTTTTTCTTTGAGCGATTTAAGAATTGCATTCAGCACTTCAATAGGTTTAATTCCTTCTTTTGGATATACTCTTTTACTGCTACCTATGTATGTTGGAATCTTAATTTGATCGAGCCAATTTCTAAAATCAGTATTGGTGAAATTAAGTAAAGCATTGTCAAAAAAATCATTTGGTGTATAACGTTTAATAAACTGATCAATCGGTTCTGAATGAGTTAAGTTGAAACCACCTTTACCAGCAACTAAAAATTTACGACCAGCGGTTTTGTTTTTTTCATAGATGGTAATAGTAAATTTTTCAGTATCTAAAAAACTAGCTAATAAAAAAGCTGATGGTCCGCCACCTATAATAGCAATTTGTTTTTTCATAAAACAAAAATAGTTGTTGTTAGAATGTTTAAAATATTTTTATAATAGCATATTGACTATTTTTTTCATAAAGGGTAAAGTAAAAAAAATAGTACAGAGTTTAACTTACTTCGCAACTTTACTAAACTTTACGCCTTGCGTGAACACCTAAAAATACTGCTGATATTCCAAAGGTCTAGTTACATTCTTCAATAAATTACCAGGAATCATTACAGGATATATTTCACTAAATTTTGCTATTTTGTGCATGCCAATTCTTCTGTTAATATGTCTTCGCTCAATATCTTGTGGTTTATCTAAACCAGCAGCAGCAATCATTTCTAAAAAACTATGCACGGTTTCTTCTTGATAATTTGCAATTCTTTGACCTTTATCATTTACATCAATACCTTTAATTAAAGATTTATTTTGTGTTGCTACGCCAACAGGACACGTATTTGTATTACATTGTAATGCCTGAATACAACCAATAGATAACATCATTGCTCTTGCGCTATTACAAACATCTGCACCTAAAGCAATAACTCTTGCCATATGAAAACCAGTAATTATTTTTCCTGCAGCAATAATTTTAATATCTTTTTTTAAATCAAAACCAACTAAAGTATCGTGTACAAAAACTAAACCTTCACGCAATGGCATACCAATAGAATTCGAAAACTCTACAGGTGCAGCACCAGTGCCGCCTTCGCCGCCATCAACAGCAATAAAATCTGGAATAATACCACTTTTTAACATTGCTTGACATAAATCGATAAATTCTTGTTTTTTACCAATACATAATTTAAAACCAACAGGTTTTCCGCCAGATAAATCTTTTAATTTTTGAATAAAAGTCATAAACTCTTCTGGATTAGAAAAAGCAGAATGTGCTGGTGGCGAATGCACGTCATTATAAGGTTCAATCCCTCTAATTTTTGCGATTTCTGGTGTGTTTTTCTTTGCTGGTAAAATACCGCCATGACCAGGTTTAGCACCTTGAGAAATTTTTAATTCTATCATTTTAACTTCGGGTCTAGTAGCGTTGTTTTTATATGCTTCATCACTAAATGTACCGTCTTTTGCTCTACAACCAAAATAACCAGTACCAACTTGCCATATTAAGTCACCACCATGTTTTAAATGATATGGACTAATGCCACCTTCGCCAGTATTTTGAGCGAAATTACCAATTTTAGCACCTTTATTCATCGATAAAACGGCACGATTACTTAGCGAACCAAAACTCATCGCAGAAATATTTAACAAACTCATATCGTAAGGTTGTTTACAATTTTTATTGCCAATAGTAACTCTTGGGTAATCTTGCTTGTGAATATCTTTTACATTGTTTTTTGCATACATAGAATGATCTAACCATTCATATCCAGACCTATATACATTCATTTGCGTACCAAATGGCGTAGTATCATTTACTTTTTTTGCTCGTTGATAAACTAAAGAACGCCAAATTCTGTTAATTGGCCTACCTTGTGTATCGGTTTCAATAAAATACTGCATTAATTCTGGTCGAAACGATTCTAAAATATAGCGTATTCTACCAACTAGCGGATAATTTCTACGGATGGTATGCTTTTTTTGTAACAAATCATAAACTCCCATAAAAATTAAAGGCAGTACTAAAATTAAGAAATAATACATTGGTGACCATAATTGAGCAATTATAACTATTGCTAAAATGGAAAAAATAGAGAAAAGAAGAAATATTTGTTTCGCTTTCATATTAAAATTTTATTTTGAATTGCGAATTTAAAATAATTGTTTTAATTATTTAATTAAAGTCGTAATTTTGTATCAAATAATATTAAAATGGGAAAAATACATTTAAAAAACATCCGTGTTTATGCGTATCATGGCTGTTTAATAGAAGAAGGACATATAGGGTCGGATTATACTGTGGATCTTTCTGTTCATGCAAACTTAAAACCTTCTGCTAAATCTGATAATCTAAAAGATACAGTTGATTATGTATTGCTAAATAACATTGTTAAAGAAGAAATGGAAATACGATCAAAACTACTAGAAACTGTTGCTAGTCGTATTTTAAATCGCATTTTTTTAGATGCTAAATTAGTGAACAAAGCAATAGTTAAAATTTCTAAATTAAATCCGCCAATTGGTGGCGATGTTGAAATGGTAACTATTGAAATGGAGAAAGAAAAAGCTTGCTAGTCTGTTTAATCGTTTGATTGTGTAATTGTTTAATCGAAAAGATAATGCGAACGATTAAACAATTACACAATTAAACCTACAACCTAAATTAGAACCTTTAGAACCTCATTTCATTTTCTTCTTGCTCTATTAAATCATTTATTTTTCTTTTTTCCCAATCTCTACTAAAGAGTAAGTTTTTTCCGAACACGCCCATTCCGTGAAAGAAAACACCTATTCCCCAAAAAAACCAGGTTGAAAAAATATTAAAGTGAACCCTTTCAAAACCACTATAATATATATTTATACCTGTAATGAAAGTGTTTACTATTATATATACGGTTAAATGTGTATAGAAACTTTTTATTTTATGTACGTGTTCTTTTGCTTGTTGGTATTTTTCGTTATTGTTATTTATTATTTTCATCTATTTTGTTTTTTTTATTGATTAATAAACACTGATTACTCGGGTCTTTTTTGACACGGATTTCACAGATTATCACGGATTTTTTCTTGTTGAACACTGAACTGAACACTAAACACTGAACTAAACACTAATTAAAATCGTACTTGCTCATCATCTTCCATAAATTCTTGAATTTTTCGTTTTTCCCAATCGTTTCCAAATACAGGAAATTTATTAAAGGCATCTGCACCTTGAAAGAATAAACCCAATCCCCAACCTAAAATAGGAAACCAGAACCATTGCATAGTACCTCTTGAATAGTTGTACCAAATAAAGATGATAAATGGTATGAAAAGGCAGTACATAAATAAAGCAGTATAAAAGTCTTTAATTTTCTTAACTTGTTTTTTTGCTTTGTAATATTTTTCTTCTTTGTTATATGATGTATTCATAATTTTAGTTTTTTGGATTAATAAAGGTAATTTTACCTTAAATGTTTTATTGTTGTCTTCTATAATTACTTTACTAAGAGTTACTAGAGAATAACGATCTACAATATTTTGCAAACCTACTTTGGTACTTTTTTCTATAGTTGATTTTTTATTGATATTGTTTTCAACTACTAAATAATTATTTTCTTGATAAATTCTAATTTCTAATTTTTTATTAGATGTTATTACGTTGTGTTTCACTGCGTTCTCTAGTAATAACTGAAGTGCTAATGGAATTATTTTTAAGTTCTCTACATCTAAATTTTCAGGTATATTAAACACTACCGCATCTTCAAAACGCATTTGTAACAAATCGGTATAGGTCTTTGCAAATTTTAATTCTTCGGTTGCTAAAACCAAATCTTCATTCTTTTGAGTTAACACATAACGATATATTTTAGATAATTTTGTGGTAAATCTTTCTGCTTGTTTAGGATTTTCTTCAATTAAAGAAGTCAATACATTTAAACTATTAAATAAAAAATGTGGATCTAATTGGTTTTTTAAACTCTCAAATTTAGCCGATTGCGTTTTACTAATAACCTTATGCTTAGTTACTTTTTTTTCGGTTAATGCCTTGAAAAAATAGATAGCATGAAAAATAATTATCACGTTTGCGGTGATTATTAAACTGAAAATATAATAGTAATTACTAGTATTTA
>JAMONN010000170.1 GCA_027065775.1 Flavobacteriaceae bacterium
AAATCCTAAATTAGAATTGGTGATTTTACCTATAATTTCGGAATTCATTAAATTTCCTATTCGCACAAATGCTGCGCCACTTGCAACAGGAATAACTATACGGTCTAAAATCCACAATAAAGGTTTATATTTATATTTTTTAGTATATAAATACATTGCCAATACAATACCTATTGCAGCTCCATGACTTGCCAAACCTCTAAAGCCAATAAATTCATAACCTTTTATCAAGCCAAATAACATAGAAGTACCTTCTTGCTCTTTAATTGGTAATAATATTTCTAACAAATGGTGTTGGTAATAATCCCAACTATAAAAAAAAACTTCTCCAAGTCTAGCACCTATAATCGTAGCTAATACAACATACATAAACAAAGGCTCAATATAATCTACTTTTACATCTTCGTTTTTATATATTTTTTTTAGTAAATATGCTCCTAAAATAAATGCAACTACAAACATTAAACCGTAATATCGTACGGATATGCCAAAAATATTCAACATTTCGGGAGATGGATTCCAATTTATACCTAATATCATTTGTTAAATTTTAAAGTGACAAATATAGCTAATTTTTAGACGTATTATTATTAAAAAATCTTACTTTATATTTCAAGGTACTGGGTCATAACCACTTTTTCCCCAAGGATGACAAGAAAAAATACGTTTTATAGCTAACCAACCGCCTTTGAAAATACCGTATTTTTTTAATGCCTCAACAGAGTAATGGGAGCAAGTCGGTTCAAATCTACAACTTGCTGGTGTGTATGGCGATATTGCTATTTGATAAAAGCGAATGATTAATAAAAATGGATATGTTAGTAGGTTTTTAATTGTTTGTTTATTTGGTTTATTCGTTTAATTTGTTAAATCATTTAATAAATTTAACAATTCCATGATTCCACAGTTGTATCTTATTTAGAAGTCAGTAAAATAGGTTCCTATTTAAATATCTTTTTATTACTATATTTTCTTAGCGTTCTTTGTGTATTTTTCTTTGCGTAGAACTTGTTTTTATTTTTCGCAAAGAGCGTAAAGCCAATCAATTCTTATAATTACGCAAAGAATCCTAAGAAAAGGCAATCTACAAGGTATAAAATTCTACTTACCTCTAATTTTTTTATGAAAAATAAAACATTCGTTAAACTATATTTTTTAATTAATTGAAAAGGTTGTTCCTTCTCTTCCATCTTTTAACTGTATTCCTTTTTCTAATAGCTTATCTCTTATTTCATCGGATAAAACATAGTTTTTATTTGCCTTTGCTTCATTTCGCATTTGAATTAATAACTCTACAACTCCTGCTAATTTATTGGAATTGTCATTTAAAATATCATTGTCCTTGTTTTCTAAACCTAAAACATCAAACACAAAAGCATTTAGAGTTTCTTTAAATTCGACAAAATCTTCTTTAGAAATGCTTTCTTTTTTATCTTTTATTAAATTGATAAACTTAACTGCTTCAAATAATTGTGCAATTAAAATTGGCGTATTAAAATCGTCATTCATTGCATCATAACACCTTTGTTTCCAGTTTTTTACATTTATCGATGTTGTTTTAGAAATTTCTAACTTACTCATTAAATTTACAGCATCCATCAAACGATTGTATCCTTTTTCGGCTGCTAAAAGAGCATCATTAGACAAGTCTAAAACACTAGAATAATGTGCTTGCATCATAAAAAACCGAGTAACACTTGGCGAAAATGCTTTAGACAATATATTATTATTTCCTGAATAGATTTCTTGTGGTAAAATATGATTTCCTGTTGATTTAGACATTTTTTTCCCGTTAAGGTTAAGCATATTAGTATGCATCCAATAATTAACTGGTGTTTTATGATTGTATGCTTGTGCTTGTGCAATCTCACATTCGTGGTGTGGGAATTTTAAATCCATTCCACCTCCATGAATATCAAATTT
>JAMONN010000171.1 GCA_027065775.1 Flavobacteriaceae bacterium
TAAAAAATATAAAATACTTCCGATAACAAAAATGCCAAATATTTGCAAACTGTAATATGCCAAAACAATACTAAACACAATTAAATTCATCATAGAAAACAACACACTTAAACTTGAAGTTGTTAGAATACGCTCAATACGTTTATGGTCATTGATACGTTGTAAAATATCGCCTGTCATTCTGGTATCAAAAAAAGCAATGGGCAAGTTCATTAGTTTTATAAAAAAGTCAGAAACTAAAGAAATGTTTATGCGTGTACTTAAATGTAATAATATCCAACTTCTAATAACCTCAATAGCAGTTCTACCAATAAACAAGGCTAATTGTGCAAATAAAATTAAGTAAATAAAATGTATGTCTTGGTTTTTTATACCAACATCTACAACAGATTGGGTTAAAAAAGGTAATATTAATTGTAATAAACTTGCTGCTAATAAACCAATAATTAATTGCCATAAAAATTGCTTGTATTTTATGACGTATTTGGTTAGGAATTTAAAACCGAAGTCTTCTTTTTGACTGTCATTCCGATGTATATCGGAGTCTGCTATAAAAATTTTTGGTGTAGTTTCTAAAAGTAATGCAATGCCTTCTTCGGTTTTATCAGTGGCATTATTACCTATCCAATGTTTTAGAAATTCTTCTTTGGTGTATTTTAATAAACCGTGTGCTGGATCACTAATGTAATAAGTGTCTTTCTTTATTTTATAAAGCACCACGTAATGGTTTTTATTCCAATGTAGAATACAAGGTAATGGTGCTTCTAATAACTGTTTTAAAGTAATCTTGACACCAAGACTTCTAAAACCTAATTTTTCTGCTGCCTCGCTAATTCCCAACAAACTACTGCCAGAACGAGTAGTCTCGCTTAATTTTCGTAATTGTTGTAATGGTATGTTTTTTTTATAGTATTTAGCAACTATTTTTAGACAAGTTGGACCACAATCTTTTGTATCGTATTGATTAAAATGTGGGAATTTACTCATTTAATTTAGGGCAATTTATATTTTATATAATCTAAAATCATAAATTATTTAGGCCATTTACCTGCTTTCCATTTTTTGTAATTTTTTGCGTATAATAAGGCGTTGTATGCGTTTACTATTTTGCCAGATTTAGATAGACTGCTAAATGGTACTAACTTCTTTTTACCATTTTCATCAGTAATCTCTACGTCTATATCGTAAGAAACTCCTGATGCTAAAAGTATCTCTTTTACTTGATGTGCTTTTAGTTTTGGGTAATATGACATTATTAAAGCTGCAATTCCTGAGACTATTGGTGTTGATAATGAGGTGCCACTATCATATTTATACTCATTGTTTGGTGAAGTTGTATAAACTTCCTCTCCAGGAGCAAATAAATCAACATTAGTTTTACTATAATTCGAAAAATTGGATAATAAGTTTTTATCTAAATGATAAGATGATGCTCCAACATTTATAAAATTATCTGTATATTCTTTACCATTACTGTCAGTGTCATTTGGATATTTTGATAAAACGGGCATTCCATTATTGCCAGAACCAGCAATCAAAAGAACATTTTTATTTTTTGCATAAATAATAGATTCTTTAATCCAATCTGGATTTAATGATAGTGTTTTATAGAAACTAAGATTAATAACTTTTGCTCCATTATCTACAGCATACCTAATTGCCAATGCTATATCTTTATCATACTCGTCACCTGCACATGATATTGTTAAGGGCATTACTTTTATATTGTTAACTATTTCGCTAACTCCATTATTATTTCGTTTTAGTAAAATAAGACCTGTAACTTCTGTTGCATGATAAAAATATTTGGAATATTTATTAACATTATTATTGCCATAACCAATATCCGTTATATCATTAATATCATCATTAATAAAATTTCTTGAATCAAAATCTAAATTAAGTAGAGAATCTTTTCTTCGATAAACATTATTCTTATAATTGTTAATCCATTTATCTGAAAGGTTATATTTTTTATAATCAGACATAAAAAAAACTAAATCACCTAATTCTTTATTATTCTTTGATATTTTTTGATACAAACTATCTAATTGTTTAACGGAATAATTTTCTTTTGGAAATATTTTCTTTAAAGCTGAAACTGATTTTGGAAATGTTTCTACTAAAAAATTAATATACTCTAATTCTGAATTCAAATCATTCAGTTTGCTTTTATATTTTTTTTTTGCCTTGTGATAAAGTTTGTATTCTTCTTTATCTGATGTATTAATCTTGTTTTTATCCTCATTATAAAATTTAGATTTGTATTTTCTTATTATCCGAACACATTCGTAGTTTTCATTAAAAATTGTACTATCTTTATTTATACCTAAAAAATTCCAACCATTTATATCATCAATATAACCATTATCATCATCATCAATATTATTATTTGGCACTTCATTTTTATTAATCCAAATATTATTTTTTAAATCTTTATGATGAATATCTAATTGAGTATCAATAACAGCCACAATAATTTCTTTTCCTTTTTTATTTTTAATCAATTCCTGATATGCTCTATCAAGACTTATACCAGGAATCGAATCTAAAACTATATCTTTATTATGCCATGTTTTTTTAGCTTGCATGGATAACTTTATATTATTTTGGTTAATTGAATTTTGCAAAATTTTATCCATTTTGTTACAACTAAACAGACAAATTAAAATTAAAAAATATTGTGTTTTCATAAAAAATATTAATTTATATAGATCTATCTTGTTGGTCTTGTTGGTCTTGAAAATGAAGTAGGTTTTGTAATTGTTATATCTCCATCATCAGTACCATCTCCACCGATAATTCTTTGTTTTCCAAAATTACTAATACTTGCAACCTTAAATTTATTTAAAGTTAATTTTGTTTTCATTGTTTGTTTTTTCATAATTAATAAGTTTATATTGTTAATATTGATTTCAAAACTATAGCAAAAATATTTTATGTACAATATATTTTATACGATAGTTGTCTAAATTTATAAATTTAGAGTAAATTAATTATTAAGTTATTGACAATCAAATTCTTAAATTCCTCAACTGTTTGATAAAATATGACGGATATAAACCTGTTTTGGCATAAAATGCCTTAGAAAAAGATTCTGGATTATTAAAACCAAACTCATTTGCCAATGCACTTATCGTATAAATATATAATTTTTTATTATTTTGTAAGGTTATTATGCAATAATTAATACGCAATTCATTCATGTAATTGCTAAAACTCGTATTTTTATATTGATTTATTACCTTAGATAAATAAGTGCTATTTGTATTAAGCAATTTTGCTAATTTTGTTTGTGTTAATTTAACTTCTAAAAAACCTTTATTTAACTCAAATTGATTAAGTTCTTTTAGTATGTGTTCCGCTTTCTCTTTTGGTATTAAATATTCTGATTTAATGGGTTGAGTTAACGAAATATTTATAGCATTTTTTTTTGAATTTAAATCAAGTAATAACTCATCGAATTTTTTCTTATAAAATCGTTGTTTATTTAAATATTTAACAAAATAAATGAAACTTATTGATAATAAAAATAGAGAAATAAATAGAAATATTCTTGTTCTTTTTTCTTTACCATTTATGTCTCTAATTATTGAATCTCTTTCTGATAATATTTTTTTTAATTCATACTTTTGAATTATATTTTTATTTATATATTTATAATTAGTATTAATAATACTATCAAAATAAACAATTCTATTAAGAAAATATAATTGTTTTGTTTTATCATTTATATCAATACTATGTTGATATAATATTTCAAAATTATCTCGTAATTCAGGTATCACATTATTGATTTTCAATGACAAATCATTAACTTTTGTAAAATAAGTGTATGATTTTTTATTAAAACCTAAATAATAATTAGCTTTACCTAAATAATAATTAGCAATAATTAAATTTGGATAATCATTATCTATCAACTTAATCACTTTTTTTATACTATCTATTGCTTTAAAATATTTTCCTTGCTGATATAAATTAACACCTTCATTTAAAACAAACCTATAATAAAAATCACTTTTTAATTGCAAAGATTCATCAATTCCCTGTTTGTTTAAAAACGTTGTAGTATCAATGTTTTTTAAATGAAGGTGTGCAGTTGATAACGAGAAAAGAGAAGATAAATAAGATTCATCATCCTTATTCTTAAAATATTTTAACGATTTATTAAATAATAATTTTGCTGCATTATATTCTCCAATATCAATTTTAAGAATACCAATGCCATGTCGTATTTGATTCCTAATAAGTTCATTTTCATCACTTGAATCATAAGCTTTTAAATAATAATTTAAGGCTTCTTTTAATTTTCTTTTCTCATAATAATGATCTGCTTTTAATAAAAATGGAAGAGTAGGATAACTTTTATATTTTTTATCAGAAACAACAAAAATAATACTATCTAAATATGGTAATTCTAAATCTGTATTTTTATTTAAGTAGGACATAAAATGAAATCCTTCAGCAATTTTTAAAGTATCATTTAAAATTTTTCCTTTTTGCAAATACGTTTTAGCATAAATTTGTGCAAGTTCATATTTTGTTTCATTATCATAAAAAGAATTAATTAACTCCTTAAACGTTTTGTTTCTCAAAGAATCAGGCACAACAAAACCTCTATCTTGAGAAAATCCAAAAACACTAAACAAAAAAACCAAGGTAAAAAACCCAGTTTTCAGAAAAAATAAAAATAGAAATTTTTCTTTTAAAAGAAAATGCATCATTTAGTTAGTTGTTAATTTATTTCAAAAATTTAGAATTGAAAATTAACTTTAAAAGAGATAACACACACGTTATTTTGAACTTTTATTAAGTATAGATTCCTCGTCGTTCGTTACTCAATCTGTCGGAATGACATTGTACTTTCTTATGAACATTGTAATTGAACGCTAAACACCATACTTATCACGAGCAATTTTAGATTTATAAAACCGTACTAAAAAATCATAACACAACATTTCATACAATCGTTGTTTAGATCTAAAAGTTCTATTAATACTCATATGAATAAAACTGCTTAATTTATCACTTACTATTACAGAATTACTACACTTTAAAACTTGCTCTATGGCAAATATATCCTTTTTATTTTTAATACTAAAAAACTGCTTTAATAATTTATATTCTTCTAAATTATTAAAATACAATAAAAATTGCTCAATGGTAGTTTTTCGTTCATTATATTTTTTAACTAACTGTTTGTTTACCATTTTATTTACATTAAATTCTTCTTTAAAATACTGCATTTGTGTATTTGTAAAATCTAATTTTTGTTTATCATTTAATCCGAAATTTTCTAGTAAGTTATCTGTGTTTTTAAGTGTGAAAAGTAGTAATAAATCTTCATCGTCAATTAATTGCAAAGCATTTGCAACACAATTACTATCATTATAAAAAAGGATTTCGGCAAATTCAATAGTGTTATTTCCGTAACGGTATAATTCTCTATTATAAGTATCTAACTGTATTTTATGTATGCTGTTATTGGTAATACTATCTTGCAATGCATCTTTTATAGCATTAATAACAAAACCTATATGTTTTAAGTCTGCAAAATGAAACCGTAATCGCAAATGTGCATCTGGATCATTGTAGCGAATAAAAAACCATTTATTTATTTTGTTGTTTTCTAACAATTCATCAATTAAAGGTTTTAGTATTTCGGATAATAATAAATCAGCGGTTTTTACACCACAATATATTTTGTAGTAGAGCCATTCTTCGCCTATTATGAACTTTTGTTTGGTCATATTTTTTTTTATTGCGCAAAGTTTTCTCTGTGTAACTCTGGCGAGGCCTTTGTGTATCTCTGCGTTACAATCCTCTAGAATTTATTACTCGTTTAATTCCATCTTTAAGTAATGTCACTTTAAAATTTAAAAGTAAACCTAATTTGTAATTACCTAATCTTAAATAAGTACTTGTGCTTTATGCACATCTGTTAAAAACTCAACGGTTTTAAGTTCTATAACTACTTTATCTTCAGCCAATAAATCAATTCTATAGCCGTGATCTAATTTTATATCTTTATAAATAATTGGTATTGATTTTTCTTTGATTACCTTTAAGTCTGCTTTTTGCAGTTCGTACATTAAACAGGTTTGGTAGGCAGACTCTAATAATCCTACTCCTAAATTTTTATGTACTTCTATGGCACAACCAATAATTTTTTTTGATATTTCGTTTTCTATCATTATTTGTTTTTTGTTGTTACGCAGAGTTTTCGCAAAGGTACGCAGAGTTTTTTGTTTTTTTGTATCGCAGAGGTTCGCTGAGTTTGTCTTTGTATTATTTTTTATTCGCAAAGTTTTCTCTGTGTAACTCTGTGTTACAACCCTTTATAAAAAGGAAAAACAACCTGATTGGTATAATATCCACTTTCACTCTTTACAACACCATCATCCGCAAACAAAAATTCTTCTAAAATAAATTCTTCTCTTTTTTTAATACTTTGCATAAGCATTTTAACACTTGTTATATTATTAAGGTTAATTAATAAGGTGTTATCACCTTCAATAAATTGCACATATTGTGGCATTTTTAGTTTGGATCGCCATTTTTTTATAGCATCTAACAATTCATTAGTATTATTTAATTTTAAAAACGGCGTTATTTCTTCCTTTTTAATAATCCAACTTGCTTTATGGAAAATTACATTATTATAAACAACTCTGGGTAAAAATGATTGATTTAAAGTTGCGTTTCTCCAAGAAAAATACAAACTACTACGTAAGTTTTGTGTTTGTAAATCGCATAAAAAATGATAAATTGGCAGACCATTGCTATAATTATGTGCATTGGTTAAATGTGGTATCACTTCTTTATTGTGTTTTTTGGAACGCAATATAATTTCATCTCCTTTAACGGAAAGCATTAAATCATCTATGGCAATTTGATGTTCTAATGCAACATTAGATTTTGCTAAATAGGGTATTTCATAAGTTCTAAACTTTGGACGTATTAATATATTGCCTGTTCTTGCTTGTGGTAGATGTACTATTTCTGCTAAAATTTTATTATTTTGTAATTCCGTTTCTTTTGCAATAATTGTTTGTGTGTGCTTAAGTAATGATTCACTTCCACTACAAAAACGACCTAATAAATTACCTGCACTAGAACCACCTACCGAATCAAAATAAACCATCTCTTTTCCGTCTATTAAAATTATTTCAGCTAAAGTCGAAATGGTATCAGGTAAATCATTCCAATCTTCTTCAAAATTTTTAAAATCATTTTCGGTTAATTCTAAAATATAGTTGTCTTTATTTTGAAGTATTTTTTTGTGCAATAAATCTTGTGTTTTAGTCCAACTTAGTGTTTTTTGCTCCTTATTATTAATAGGTAATTGTAAATCGTCTAAAATAGGATTATCATCTGCTGCAAAAGATTGTTGCAAATAACCAATACCCATTTCAATATCCAACGCTAATGTTAAAGGCACTTCTTCTTGCTCATAACGTTTTACAAAGGCTTTTCTAAATTGAGATAAATTGGTAACCTTATAAGGTGCTGTCATTTTGTTTAACAAAACCATGCCTTTTTTTACTGCGTTTACAGTATTTGTATTTAAGGTGTTATTTTTGGTCTTTGTAAATAAGTCAGTTTGAAATAAATATTTTAATTCAAAAGTAGTTTCTAATTTTTTAATTTCGGAAACCAAATCGAAATAAACACTTGTTTTATTACCTATATTATTATCTAAATTAGTAACCTTAGTTGCTAAATTTTTTAATGCTTTTGTAATTTTAGTAGTGTTTTTTAATTTCTCTAAAATTAAAATTACTTGTTCTAAAAAATCTGAACCACTAACCGATGGTTCTA
>JAMONN010000172.1 GCA_027065775.1 Flavobacteriaceae bacterium
CAAGCAGATGTAGTGATGAAAAGTCCTGGTATTCCAGATAGTATTCCATTAATAAAAAAAATTAAAGAAAACGGAATCCCAGTAATTTCAGAAATCGAATTTGCAAATGAGTTTACAAGTGCAAAAATAGTCGGGATTACAGGAAGCAACGGAAAAACAACCACAACTTTATTGTTGAGTCACATTCTGAATAAAGAATTAGAAAATCCAACATCCAACATCCAATCCCGAGAATTCGGGACAACATTCAAAAAAGTTGGAACAGCAGGTAATGTTGGTGACAGTTTCGCTTTGCAAGTAGCAGAACAAGAAAATGATTTGTTTGTGTTAGAGTTGAGCAGTTTTCAGTTAGATGGTATTGTAAATTTTGCACCACATATCGCAATACTTACAAATATATCACCAGATCATTTAGATAGATACGATTATAAGTATCAAAATTATATCGATTCAAAACTAAGGATTACAATGAATCAAAAAGCAGAAGATTATTTAATTTTTGATGCCGATGATAAAGCCATTCAGAAATGGTTAAAAAACAATAAAACGAAAGCTAAATTATTACCATTTACACTTGGTGATAAGAAGTCATTAGAAACTTTGTCATTCAAAGAGAGCGACCAAAGACCAAAGACCAAAGACCAAATTGAAGGAGCATTTATAAAAGATAATAAAATAGTAGTAATAATAGATAAAAATACATTTACGATGAGTATAGCAGAATTAGCATTATTAGGAAAGCACAATGTAAAGAATGCCATGGCAGCAACTATGGCAGCGAAATTACTAAAGGTAAGAAAAGAAACTATCAGAAAAAGTTTATCTGACTTTGAAGGTGTGGAGCATCGTTTAGAAAATGTATTAAAAATTAATGGCGTTCAGTATATAAACGATAGTAAGGCAACTAATATTAATGCAACATATTATGCTTTAGAAAGTATGAATTCACCAACAGTTTGGATTGTTGGTGGCGTTGATAAAGGAAACGATTACGATGAATTATTACCTTTTGTAAACGAAAAAGTAAAAGCAATTGTGTGTTTAGGCGAAGATAATGAGAAAATTCTAGAAACCTTTTCTGGTGTAATTGATATTATAGTAGAAACAAAAGGTGCAGAAGAAGCAGTAAAAGTTGCTTATAAATTATCTGAAAAAGGAGATACTGTTTTATTGTCACCAGCATGTGCAAGTTTTGATTTATTCGAAAGTTACGAAGATAGAGGTAGACAATTTAAAAACGCAGTAAGACAGTTATAATAAAAAAAGTACTTAGAGTGCCTAAAGTATTTAGAGTACTTAAAGTTAAAAGTTGATAGTAAAGATAAAATTTGAATTAATAATAAAAATTAATAGTTAGCACAAAGTAAAACTCTAGGCACTCATTTAAAATGAACAACATCATAAAACATATAAAAGGAGATAAAACAATATGGGCAATTGTCGGTATGCTTGCTATATTTTCATTTTTGCCTGTTTACAGTGCGAGTACAAACTTGGTGTATGTTGTTTCTAACGGAACAACTGGCGGACATTTATTAAAACATGCCGTATTATTAACATTAGGATTCATTATTATTTATGCAACACATCGTATTCCGTATAGATATTTTAGTGGTTTATCGGCTATTATGATTCCTGTGGTTTTGTTGTTGCTTGCATATACATTGTTACAACCTAGAAATCAAGATGCAATTATGGCAGCAAGATGGATTTCGGTACCTTTTACAGGGTTTAAGTTTCAAACATCAACTCTAGCAGGTGTAATTTTAATGGTATATATCGCTAGGTATTTTGCAAGAAATAAAGACGAAAAAATCGAATTTAAACAAAGTATTGTTCCATTGTGGTTGCCAGTATTAGCAGTAATTGGTTTGATATTTCCAGCCAATTTTTCAACAGCAGCAATCTTATTTGTAATGGTGATAATGTTAGCGTTTTTTGGTAATTATCCTGTAAAATATATCTTATCGATTGGTGCATTAGGTATTATTATGATTATGCTTTTTATATTAACAGTAAAAGCATTTCCAGATAGTTTTAAAAATTCAAGAGTGCAAACTTGGATTAATAGAGTCGATAATTTCTCCGATGAAGATAGTAAAGAAAATTACCAATCACATAAAGCGCAAGTAGCAATTTATGCAGGTCATACCTTTGGTAGAGGTTCAGGTAAGAGTATTCAAAAGAATTTTTTACCGCAATCATCATCCGATTTTATTTTTGCAATTATAGTAGAAGAATATGGTTTGTTAGGTGCATTTGCCGTAATCACATTATACTTGTTATTATTATTTAGAATCGTAATTGTAGCAACAAAAACAAAAACTATTTTCGGAAGTTTGGTAGTTATTGGTGTCGGAATCCCGATAGTATTTCAAGCATTTACAAATATAGCAGTCGCTGTTGGATTATTTCCGGTAACTGGCCAACCATTACCATTAATTAGCGCAGGAGGAACTTCCATTTGGATGACTTGCTTCGCTATAGGAATTGTATTAAGCGTAAGTGCCGCAAAAGATGAAGATGTAGATAAAGTTAGACAAGAATTAGATTCAGAGAATCCGTTAGATGTTTTACACGAAGCGATTGGATAATTAAGTTAAAAGTAGAAAGTTAAAAGTTTTGTGTAATATCAAATAAACAAATAAACAAATAAACAAATAAACAATTAAACAAAACATCAACATATTAATTTCAGGTGGCGGAACAGGCGGACACATCTATCCAGCAATAGCAATAGCAGACGAATTAAAATCTCGTTTTCCTAATGCAAGTTTTCTGTTTGTAGGTGCAAAAGACCGAATGGAAATGGAAAAAGTGCCACAAAACGGTTACGAGATAAAAGGTTTATGGATTAGTGGTATTCAAAGAAAGTTAACACTAAAGAACCTAAGTTTTCCGTTTAAGTTAATAAGTAGTTTGTGGAATGCGAATAAAATCATCAGAAAATTTAAACCAAGTATAGTAATTGGTACTGGCGGATTTGCATCAGGACCAACTTTAATGAGAGCAAGTGCAAAAGGAATTCCTACTTTAATACAAGAGCAAAATTCGTATCCAGGAATTACCAATAAATTATTAAGTAAAAAAGCAAATAAAATTTGTGTTGCTTATGACGGTTTAGATCGATTTTTTCCGAAAGATAAAATTATCAAAACAGGTAATCCGGTAAGGCAAGATTTATTAAGTATTGATAGCAAACGTGAAGAAGCAATAAGGTATTTTAAACTAGATAAATCGAAAAAAACACTAGTTGTAATTGGCGGAAGTTTAGGTGCAAGAGCAATAAATAAGTTAGTGGAAAGTCAAGTGAATTGGTTGGTAGAACAAAACATACAAATCATCTGGCAAACAGGTAAATTGTATTACGAAGAATATAAAAAATACGATAAAATAGATAATGTGCAAACACATGCGTTTTTAAATAAAATGGATTTCACTTACGCGGCAGCAGATTTAATTATTAGTCGTGCTGGTGCAGGTTCTATATCGGAATTATGTATCGTTGGGAAACCAACCATATTTATACCAAGTCCGAATGTAGCAGAAGATCATCAAACAAAAAACGCACAAGCAGTAGTCGATAAAGATGCAGCAATACTAATAAAAGAAAATGAGTTAGAAAGATTTCAAATTCTATTTGCTGGTTTGATTGATAATGAAGAAAGACAACAGCAATTAGGTAGAAATATAAAAGAATTAGCATTACCAAATGCAACAAGTAATATAGTAGATGAGGTTTTAAAAATAGCCCATCTTCCGTCTTCCCAAAGGGAAGAAACCGAAAAGCAAAATAAATAAAAAAGAAGCGAAAATTTGAGTAATCAGAATGACATAAAGACGAGAAAAGTCCTTCCTTTAAGGAAGGATTTAGGATGGAAAAACATTTTCTTCATAGGAATAGGCGGAATTGGTATGTCTGCACTCGCACGTTATTTTTCAGCAAGCAATAAAAATATCGCTGGTTATGATAAAACAGAAACGAAATTAACTTTAACCTTAGAAAAATCAGGAATAGAAATTCATTATAAAGATGCAATAAATAACATTCCAAAATCATTTTTGAACAAAGAGGAAACATTAATTGTTTATACGCCAGCAATACCAAATAAGCATAAAGAATTCAATTATTTTAAAGAAAACGGATTTACCATTCTTAAAAGAGCAAAAATATTAGGATTAATAACAAACGAAACTTTTTGTTTTGCAGTTGCAGGAACGCATGGTAAAACAACAACTTCCACAATATTAGGGCATATTTTAAAAGAATCTGATGTGGATGCAACTTCCTTTTTAGGCGGAATTGCAGTAAATTATGATTCCAATTTAATATTAGGTGGCGATAAAATTTCTGTAGTGGAAGCCGATGAATACGATAGATCTTTTTTACAGTTAAATCCGAATATTGCATGTATCACATCAACCGATGCAGATCATTTAGATATTTATGAAGAAGCAAATGCTTTAGAAGAATCCTTCCAAGAATTTGCTAATAAAGTAACCGATAAACTATTTGTAAAATACGGGTTATCTTTAAATGGAATCACATTCGGTTTAGAAGAAAAAGCCGATTATCAAGCATTAAATATTAAGACAGAAAATGGTTTTTCAGTTTTTGATATCAAAACGCCAACCGAACTAATAAAAGATGTAGAATTTCAAATGTTCGGAAATCATAATATTTTAAATGCATTAGCAGGATTTGCAATGGCAGAAAGTTATGGTGTTTCGGTTGAAAAATTAAAAAAAGGATTAGCAACTTTTAAAGGAATTGAAAGGCGTTTTAACATAAAGATACATACAGATGAATTAGTTTTGATAGACGATTATGCGCATCATCCAACAGAAATAGATGCTGTTTTTCAAACCGTAAGTCAGTTGTATAATAATAGAAGTAAAGAGGTTATTTTTCAACCACATTTATTTAGTAGAACCAGAGATTTTGCAGATGATTTCGTAAAAAGTCTAGCGCAATTTGACAAAGTGTATTTACTAGATATTTATCCAGCAAGAGAATTGCCTATAAAAGGGATTACATCTAATTGGTTAGTAGAAAAAATAAATAAAATTAGTAAAAAAGCAATAGTCATCCGTTTTAACGAGCAAGAGATTTTAAGCATCATAAATAATCAAAAAAATTCGGTAATAGCAATGCTTGGAGCAGGCGATATAGGTAAATTAATAAACAGCGTATATAAAATTAAAACAACAAGTATAGAAGTGTAAACGCACAATTCTGCGAAAATCAGCGAAATCTGCGGGCAAATAAGAAAATCTAATGATAAAATACAAAACACACATAAAAACAACAGTATTCATCCTATTAATTTTAGGGTTGTTTGGTTTTGTGAATCATAGAAATTCCAATAGAATAATAACCGATATTCAAGTAGAATTTGAACAAGGAGACAATCTATTTATTACAGATGAAACGGTTAATAACCTGTTAATACAAAATTTCGGAAACCTGAAAAATAAATCAAAAGAAAACATATTTTTGAAAGTTATCGAAGAAAAAGTCGAAGAAAATGAAATGATTGAAAATGCAGAGGTATATTTAAGTGTTAATGGCGAATTAAAAACAAAAATAACACAGCGTAAACCAATAGCAAGAATACAAGTTAACGGCGGTGCGTATTATTTAGACAGTAAAGGTAAAAAGATGCCATTGTCTAAAAATTATTCCGCAAGAGTACCAATTGTGATAGGCGTACAAAGTGATTTAGATTTGAAATTAGTGTATCAATTTTGTAATACAGTTCTTAAGGATACGTTTATGGAAAAACAAATTATAGGTATTCAAGTTAGAAGAAACGAGTTAAAATTAAAAACAAGATTAGGTAATCAAGTTATTTTATTTGGAAATTTATCAAAATCAGAATTAAAAATTAAAAAGTTAAAAGCGTTTTATCAGAAAGTAATCGCAGACAAAACATTAAAAAAGTACAGTAAAATAAATTTGAAATTTAAAAACCAAGTAGTGTGTACGAAAAAGGTGAATGGTTAAAGGTTTTAGGTGAAAGTTTAATTAGGTAAATAAAAGTTCCGTTAGGAACGTAATATTTATAGAAGAAATACAAAAGGTAAAAATAAAGTTCCGTTAGGAACGTAATATTTATAGAAGAAATATAAAAGGTAAAAATAAAGTTCCGTTAGGAACGTAATATCTATAGATGGAAATATAAAAGGTGAAAATAAAGTTCCGTTAGGAACGTAATATTTATAGAAGAAATATAAAAGGTGAAAATAAAGTTCCGTTAGGAACGTAATATCTATAGATTGTTAGGAACGTAATATTTATAGATTAAAAGGTTAAAGGTTTTAGGTAAAAGTTAGAGCGATAAACAAAAATAATGGAAAATCAAATAGCAGTAGGTTTAGACATAGGTACAACTAAAATTGTGGCAATGATTGGTCGTATGAATGAATACGGTAAAATCGAAGTTTTAGGTACTGGTAAGGCAAAAAGTATGGGTGTTCATCGTGGTGTTGTAAATAACATTACGCAAACAATTCAGTCTATACAACAAGCGGTAGAAGAAGCAGAAAACGAAAGTAATATCGAAATAAAAGATGTTGTAGTCGGTATTGCAGGACAACATATACGCAGTTTACATCATAGTGATTACATAACTAGGCAAGATGCAGAAAGCGTTATTGATGATGAAGATATTGAGCGTTTAAAAAATCAAGTATTAAAATTGGTAATGTTACCAGGTGAAGAAATAATTCACGTTTTACCTCAAGATTATAAAGTAGATAGTCAGGCAGAAGTAGACGAACCAATAGGCATGTTTGGTGGCAGATTAGAAGCCAATTTTCATGTAGTTGTTGGGCAAGTTGCATCGATTAGAAATATTGGTCGTTGTATTGTTAGCGCAGGTTTAAATATGTCTAACATTACTTTAGAACCTTTAGCGTCTTCCGAAGCAGTTTTAAGTCAAGAAGAAAAAGAAGCAGGAGTTGCTATGATCGATATTGGTGGCGGAACTACCGATTTAGCCATTTTTAAAGATGGTATTATTCGTCATACCGCAGTGATTCCTTTTGGTGGTAACGTTATAACGGATGATATCAAAGAAGGTTGTTCAATTATAGAAAAACAAGCCGAATTACTTAAAACTAAATTTGGTTCAGCATGGCCAGGCGAAAATAAAGATAATGAAATTGTTTCGATACCAGGTTTGCGAGGTAGAGATCCAAAAGAGATTACTTTAAAGAATTTGTCAAAAATCATTCATGCAAGAGCATTAGAAATAATTGACGATGTATTTTTAGAAATCAAAAATTACGGACACGAAGAGCCAAAGAAAAAATTAATTGCAGGAATTGTATTAACTGGTGGTGGCGCACAATTAAAACATATTAAACAACTAGTTGAATATATTACTGGTATGGATACAAGAATTGGTTATCCAAATGAGCATTTGGCAAGTGATTCTGAAGAAAAATTATCCAGTCCAATGTATGCAACAGCAGTTGGTTTGGTAATAAAAGGTTTGCAAGAAAAAGCAAAACATCCAGAACCAGAAATCGAAGAAGTAGAAGAAAAACAAGAAGTTGTTGTAGAAGAAACAATCGAAAAGGAAGAAGAAGTAGTAGAAGAAAAAATAGTTAAAAAAGAAAAGAAGAATTCATTTTTTGATCGATTTATTTCGAACTTAAGAGAGTTTTTAGATAATGCAGAATAATACGCTTTATGCTGTAAGCTATATGCTTTATGCAAAAAGATGTAATTAAAAAAATATGATATTAGCATATTGCTTAAAGCCAAAAGCCAAAAGCATATTGCCTAAAGCAAATAACCATGGAAAATAATATTTTTGACAACATCGATTTTAATTTACCAAAAAATCAATCCAATGTAATAAAAGTCATTGGCGTTGGTGGCGGCGGAAGTAATGCGGTTAATCACATGTACAGAAAAGGCATTCAAGGTGTTGATTTTGTAGTAACCAATACAGATGCACAAGCATTAGCAAATAGTCCTGTGCCAATTAAAATTCAGTTAGGAGCAACACTAACCGAAGGTTTAGGTGCTGGAGCAAATCCAGAAGTTGGTGAGCAGTCAGCATTAGAAAGCGAAGATGAAATTAAAGCAATGTTTGGTGTAAAAACTAAAATGGTTTTTATAACTGTTGGTATGGGCGGCGGAACAGGTACAGGTGCAGCACCAGTTATTGCCAAAATGGCAAAAGATATGGGCTTATTAACCATCGCAATTGTAACAACGCCTTTTAGTTTTGAAGGTACTACTCGTAACGGACAAGCGCAAAAAGGAATTGATAAATTACGAGAAAACGTAGACTCTATTATTGTAATTAATAATAATAAATTACGTGAAGTTTATGGTAATTTAGGTTTTAAAACTGGTTTTTCTAAAGCAGATGAAGTATTGTCAACTGCAGCTTCAGGAATTGCAGAAGTTATTACGCATCATTATATGCAAAATATCGATTTTAAAGATGCAAATACAGTTTTATCTAATAGTGGTTCTGCAATTATGGGTTCTGCAACTGCAACTGGTTCAAACCGTTCTCAAGAAGCAATCACAAAAGCATTAGAGTCACCATTATTAAACGATAATAAAATAACTGGCGCAAAAAATGTGTTGTTGTTAATTGTTTCGGGAACTAGCGAAATAACCATTGACGAAATTGGTGAGATAAACGATTACATTCAATCGGAAGCAAAAGGAAACGTAAATATTATTATGGGTGTTGGTGAAGATGAATCTTTAGGCGAATCTATAGCAGTAACTATTGTTGCTACAGGTTTTAATAAAGAACAGCAATCCGAAATATCTATGATCGAAAGTAAAAAAGTCATCTATAATTTAGAAGATTCGTCTACTAAAATGGAAACTACTTTTGTGTCGAAAAACAAAGTCATTCCAATTAAAAAAACAGAAGATAAAATAGAAAATGTAGCAGCAAAAATTGTGCATCAATTAGTTGAAGATGATGTAACTGGCCAAATTAGTTTGTTTGATATTGAAGTTAAAGATGTAGAGTTTATCTCTAAAAAAAGTTTAGATGTTGCGGATGATGAGAATAAAGGTTTTTTTAATGCCGATTTCTCGGATGCAATTGCGGCACTAAAAAATCAATCTAAAACACAAACGGAAGATTATGTAACGACAGAAAACACCTTGTTGAATACGAATGATTTTGATGAAAATCAGTTAATTCCAACAACAGATATT
>JAMONN010000173.1 GCA_027065775.1 Flavobacteriaceae bacterium
AACTTAGCCGTAATTGATTAACTACTACTTCTTCCTAAAATAAATAGTAATAGGTACACCAGAAAAATCATAAATTTCTCGCATTTTGTTTTCGATAAAACGTTTGTACGGATCTTTTACATATTGCGGTAAATTACAGAAAAACACAAACTGTGGTGTTGCTGTCGGTAATTGCATGCAATATTTAATTTTTACATATTTACTTTTAATTGCTGGTGGCGGATTACGTTGTATTACCTCTAACATAACCTCATTTAGTTTGCTAGTTGCAATTTTGTTTTGTCTATTTTTAAAAACTTCTACAGCGGTTTCTAAAGATTTTAATAAACGTTGTTTGGTTAAAGCAGAAGTAAACACAATTGGCACATCTCTAAAAGGTGCAGTTTCGTGTCTTATTTGTTCTTCGAATACTTTTGCGGTATTTGTTTTTTTATCATCGATTAAATCCCATTTATTAACTAAGATAACGATTCCTTTTCTGTTTTTTTGTGCCAACCAAAATATATTTTGATCTTGTCCTTGAAAACCTCTAGTTGCATCAATAATTAAGATAGCAACATCACAATTTTCTATAGATCTAACTGCTCGCATTACCGAGTAAAATTCTAAATCTTCTTTTACTTTCGATTTTTTACGAATTCCAGCAGTATCAATAATGCTAAAATCAAAACCGAATTTATTAAATTTTGTATCGATAGAATCACGTGTAGTACCAGCAATGTCTGTAACAATATTACGTTCTTTTCCTATTAAGGCATTAATAAAAGAAGATTTACCTGCATTTGGTCTACCAACTACAGCAAATCTTGGTAGGGAAGATACTACTTCTTCTTCGGGTTCTGGCATATTTTTAACCAATTCATCTAAAAGATCTCCAGTACCACTACCATTAATTGCCGAAATGTTATAAATTTCGCCAAGACCTAAATTGTAAAACTCGTAGGAGTTTTCTATACGCATAGCATTATCCACTTTGTTAATTACTAACATAACTGGTTTTTTAGTCTTTCTTAAAAGATTTGCAACTTCGGTATCTGTTGGTGTAATTCCTGAAGTAACATCTACAATAAATAAAATAATATCCGCTTCATCTATTGCTAGATAAACTTGTTTTCTTATTTCTGCTTCAAAAATATCATCCGATCCTTTTACATAACCGCCAGTATCTATTAAGGAAAACTCTTTACCGTTCCATTCACTTTTACCATAATGTCTATCTCTTGTAACGCCACTAACGCTATCCACGATTGCTTGTCTTTGCTGAATCATCCTATTAAAAAAGGTTGATTTTCCAACATTTGGTCTTCCTACAATGGCAACTATACTATTCATAATTCAAATTTATTTCTGCGGCAAAGATAATTTTTTAATGATAGAGAAGTCTTGTTTCTAAAAAAATGTTTATTTTGCAGTAATTAACTTCAAATTATGCGAATATTAAAAAAAATAACAATATTTCTCCTTTCAATTATTGTTATATTAATTGTTTCGTTGTTTTTTTATAAGCAGCATTTAAAACCGACATACAAAGGCAGTTTGAAATTAAAAAATATTTCAGAAAAAGTAGAGGTGTTTTATGATAGTATTGGTGTGCCACATATTTATGCTCAAAATCAAAAAGATGCATATATTGCTCTAGGTTATGTTCATGCGCAAGATAGATTGTGGCAAATGGAATTGGTTAGAAGAATTGCTTCGGGTAGATTGTCAGAATTATTCGGAAAACAAAAAAATGGGATTAATTTTTTAGATAAGGATAAGTTTTTTTTAAGTCTAGGAATTACGGATAAAGCAAAATCTACAATAAGCCAATTAGATACAACAAAGCAATCTTATAAATTAACAAAAGCATATTTAGATGGTATTAATCAGTTTATTGATGAAGGTCCAACGCCAATAGAATTCACACTTGTTGGTGTAGAAAAAGAAAAGTATGAATTATTAGATGTGTATAATGTAATGGGTTATATGGCGTTTAGTTTTGCAAATGCACATAAAACAGATCCTTTACTTACTAATTTAAAAGCAAAATTAGACAATAGATATTTAAAGGAACTCGATATTAAAATGGATACTTCTGCAACATTAATTCCGATATTTGCGGAAGGTGAAGTTTATACCGATAACTTAGTAACTTCTATAGATAAAATTATGGACGGTTTACCAATACCACCATTTATTGGTAGTAATTCTTGGGTTGTTGGACCGAGTAAGACACTTTCTAATAAAGTAATATTAACTAATGATCCGCATATTGGTTTTTCACAACCTGCGGTTTGGTATCAAGCACATATTGTTTGCCCTGATTATGAAATGTATGGATTTAATTTGGCTTTGTATCCTTTTCCACATTTAGGGCATAATCGTAGTTATGCATACGGATTAACAATGTTCGAAAATGATGATATTGATTTTTATAGAGAAGAAGTAAATCCTAATAATAACAATGAATATTTAAGACAAGGCGAATATGTGCCTTTTCAGATTAGACAAGAAATTATACAAATTAAAGGCGGAACCACAGAATCTTATGATGTTAAAATAAGTAAACATGGTTCGATAATGAATGATTTTTTGGTTTTAGATGATAAATCACAACCAATTGCAATGGATTGGGTATTTACAAAATTAGAGGATGAAGTATTAGATGGATCTTATGAACTTTCTCACGCAACCAATTTATTAGAATTTAAAGAAGGTGTAAAAAAAATACATGCGCCAGGTCTAAATGTAATGTATGGTGATGCTCAAAATAATGTTGCTTGGTTTGCGGCAGGAAAATTATACGAACATGATAATAATGTTAGTACAAAATTTATTTTGGATGGTTCAAATGGTGAGGATGATATACTTACGTATTTAAATTTTGCGCAAAATCCACAAGCAATAAATCCACCAGAAGGTTATGTGTATTCAGCAAACAATCAACCAGACAAAGTCGCTGGCAGTTATTATCCTGGTTATTATTTGCCTAAAGATCGCGCAAAACGTATTGTGAATAATTTAGATAAAGCATCTAATATTACCGTTGATGATATGAAAGATTTAGTAAATGATGTTACTTCTTCAACTTTGCCAGATATAATACCTGAGATTTTAGCAAATATTGATTTAAAGACTTTAAAAGATAATGAAATCTTAGCATATAAAATTTTAAGAAATTGGGATTATAGTTTTGAATTAAATCAAGTGGCACCAACTATTTATACAAAGTTTAAATACGAGTTTATTAAGAATACTTTTGAAGATGAGTTAGGTCAACAAGATTTTAAGCAATTTTTAAAAACACAGTTATATAAACGACAATACGGAAAACATTTATTAAGAAAGACCTCTGTTTGGAACGATAATGTGAATACTAAAAACGTAATTGAAAATAAGCAATTTAATATTATTAAATCTTTTAGAGAAACTGTTAAATTTTTAGAAAACCAACATGGTCAATTAATTAATAAATGGACTTGGAGTAAAGTGCATACAGTTGAATATAAACATCCGATAGGTGATGCTTTAAGTTTTTTAAATATTAATTTTAATGTTGGTCCATTTCCAATTCATGGAACAAATGAAGTGCTTAACAATCAGATGTTTGATATAAACGGAACTGGTTTGTACAATGTAGATGCTGGACCTTCAACTAGAAGAATAATAGACTTTAGTGATGTTGAAAGTAGTTTGGCAATAATACCTACAGGGCAATCGGGTAATGTTTTTAGTAAACATTATAAAGATCAAGCGCAGCATTACCTTAAAGGGAAGTTTTTTAAAATGCTTTTAAATAAAGAGGAAATTCAAAAATCGGAAGATAAATTAGTATTTTTCCTTAAATAGATGTTTTGGTGTCTAGTTGGATATAGACAAATAATGTTATATTAAATTGTAACTTAGTATTTTAAACTAAATCTCAAAGGTAAGAAGTCTATAAAATATCTAAACTACCTTTTCCTTCTCTAATAATTTCAATTGTACCTTGTGAAAGATCAATTACTGTAGAGGCAAAAACATCGCCATAACCGCCATCTATAACTAAATCAACTTTGTCTTGCCATTTTTCGAAAATTAGTTCAGGATCGGTTGTGTATTCAACAACTTCATCTTCATCACGTATAGAAGTTGTTACAATTGGGTTGCCTAGAGTTTTTACAATTTGTCTAATAATATTGTTGTCAGGAACACGAATACCAACATTTTTTTTCTTTTTAAAAGCTTTTGGTAAATTATTATTTCCTTCTAAAATAAAAGTATATGGACCTGGTAAGGCACGTTTTAGTAATTTAAAAGTTGATTGATCTATTTGTCGAACATAATCAGATAAATGACTTAAATCATTACAAATAAACGAAAATTTAGATTTTTCTAATTTTACACCTTTAATTTTTGCCACTTTTTCTAATGCCTTCGTATTAGTAATATCGCAACCTAAACCGTAAACAGTATCTGTCGGATAAATAATTAAACCACCTTTTTTAAGTACAGAAACAACCTTATCAATTTCTTTTTGATTTGGGTTTTCTTCATATATTTTTATAAATTGTGACATTAGAGATTTTTCACAAAAGTACTTAATATTATTTTGACGTGGTTTGTTGACTAACAAAACTACAGGGCAAATGCATACTTTCCAAAATTACTTTAAAATATTTTCTCGCAAAGTCGCTAAGACGCAAAGATTGTTACGGTTTGCAAGACGCAAATGTTTGTTTTACAAAACATAGACCATAACTTAAATATTATCTCTTTTTCTTTGCGTCCTTGCGACTTTGCGAGATTAAAAACAAAGTATGAGTCTGCCCTGAACAAAGCAAGTATATTTTTTTAAACTGTTTTATTGCAAAGTTATTAAGAAGTAAAGATTATTACGGTTTGTAAGTCGTAAAATGAACACTTTTAAAGTTACAATTAGTTTTACGTCTTATGTCTAAAAACGAAGCGGTCATAAGTCATTTATTGAATAATGCTATTTTGTAATTATTCACCAAATATTAAAATCTAATTTTTTTCAAATTTAATTTCACATATTCAAAATCTAAAAGATGGTTTTTAAGAATCTCATAAAAATTATGAATAAGCTAATTATTCAAGTCAAAATCTCCATCAAATTTTGTAATTTCGCAAAACACTAAAACAAATAGATTATGGCATTTGATATTAATATGATTAAAGGAGTATACAATCGCATGAAAAAAAATGTGGATAATGCTCGTGAAATAGTTGGGAAACCATTAACTCTAGCAGAAAAAATTCTTTATAATCACCTTTGGGAAGCGAATTCAAAAAAAGCATTTACAAGAGGTAAAGATTATGTAGATTTTGCTCCAGATCGTATCGCATGTCAAGACGCAACTGCACAAATGGCATTATTGCAATTTATGCAAGCAGGTAAAAAGGAAGTTGCAGTACCAACAACAGTTCATTGTGATCATTTAATACAAGCAAAAATAGGAGCAGATAAAGATTTGCAAGAAGCAATAAATACTTCAAGCGAAGTATTTAATTTCTTAGCATCGGTTTCTAATAAATACGGAATTGGTTTTTGGAAACCAGGCGCAGGAATTATACATCAAGTAGTTTTAGAAAACTATGCATTTCCTGGAGGAATGATGATTGGTACAGATTCACATACAGTAAATGCTGGTGGATTAGGTATGATTGCTATTGGTGTTGGTGGAGCAGATGCAGTAGATGTAATGGCAGGAATGCCATGGGAATTAAAATTTCCTAAACTAATAGGAGTGAAGTTAACAGGTAAATTATCTGGTTGGACAGCTTCAAAAGATGTTATTTTAAAAGTAGCAGGAATTCTTACAGCAAAAGGCGGAACAGATTGTATCGTAGAATATTTTGGTGAAGGTGCAGTTTCATTATCAGCAACAGGTAAAGGAACAATCTGTAATATGGGTGCGGAAATAGGAGCAACGACTTCTACTTTTGGTTACGATGAATCTATTGAAAGATATTTAAGAGCAACAAATAGAGCAGATATTGCAGATGCTGCAAATGAAATAAAAGATTATTTAACTGGTGATAAAGAAGTTTACGAAAACCCAGAAAAATATTTTGATCAAGTAATTGAAATTGATTTAAATACTTTAGTACCACATTTAAACGGACCTTTTACGCCAGATTTAGCAACACCAGTTGGTAATGAAATGACTAAAAAGGCAACTGAAAATGATTGGCCTTTAAAAGTAGAATGGGGTTTAATTGGTTCTTGTACAAATTCGTCTTACGAAGATTTATCTAGAGCAGCATCAATTGCAAAACAAGCCGTAGAAAAAGGCTTGATTGCAAAAGCAGAATTTGGTATAAATCCAGGTTCTGAACAAGTAAGATATACAGCAGAACGTGATGGTATTTTAGATATTTTTGAAGATTTAGGAGCAACAATATTCACAAACGCTTGTGGACCTTGTATTGGTCAATGGGCAAGAGAAGGTTCTGAAGGTCAACCAAAAAACACGATAGTGCATTCTTTTAATAGAAACTTCTCTAAACGTGCAGATGGTAATCCAAATACACACGCATTTGTTGGTTCTCCATCAATGGTTGCAGCAGTTGCTATTTCTGGAAAACTAGATTTTAATCCGATGACGGATAAATTAATCAACCAAAAAGGTGAAGAAGTAATGCTAGAAGAACCAACAGGTTTTGAATTACCACCAAAAGGATTTGATGTAAAAGATCCTGGTTTTGTAGCGCCAATAGAAGATGGTTCTGGTGTTGAAGTAACCGTAGATCCAACTTCAAAAAGAATACAATTATTAACACCTTTTACTCCTATAAAAGGAAACGTTTCAGGAGCAAAATTATTAATAAAAGCAAAAGGAAAATGTACCACAGATCATATTTCTATGGCTGGACCTTGGTTGCGTTTTAGAGGTCATTTAGATAATATTTCAGAAAACTGTTTAATTGGTGCAGTAAATGCTTTTGGCGAAGCAACCAATAAAGTAAAAAATCAATTAACTGGCGAATTTGGTGCAGTACCAACTACCGCAAGAGCATACAAAAAAGCAAATGTTGCAAGTATTGTTGTTGGCGAGCATAATTATGGCGAAGGTTCTTCAAGAGAACACGCTGCAATGGAACCAAGACATTTAGGAGTTATTGCAGTAATTGTAAAGTCATTTGCAAGAATTCACGAAACGAACCTTAAAAAACAAGGCATGTTAGGTTTAACTTTTGCTAATGAATCTGATTACGATTTAATTCAAGAAGATGATACATTCAACTTTACAGATTTAACGGAATTTGCACAAGGAAAACAATTAACTTTAGAAATGGAGCATAAAGATGGTTCAAAAGATGCTATTAAGTTAAATCATACCTATAATGAAGGTCAAATTGCTTGGTATAAAGAAGGTTCTGCTTTAAACTTAATTAAGAAAGAAAACGCTTAAAAACACAAATTAGTGAAGTCGTGACTAAATTTAAGAAAGAAAAGAAAAGTCACGCCTTTACTAGTGTATAAGTTTGTTGGCAATATTATGAATAATTGAGACTATGACTAAACCAAAAAAAAAATATATAGGAATATTAATTATTAATATTGGATTTTTATTTTCAATATTTAGTATGGTATTATTAAATAAGGAAAATTCAGGAAAATTGCCTTTAATTATGTCAATTTCAGGAGTGTTAATAATCGTTTTTGGGTTCTTTAAAATGTTGAAAGATAATGGGAAAATTTAGATTTTTTTTTCAAGTATTAAGTTATTTGCAATATCCATTAATGTTTTTGGCATTGTTTTTTTCTGTTAAACCATATTTTGATGGATTCGAATATTTAGTTAAAAACCCATCAATATTACTTAAAAATTATAATTACACTCTAATTTTTGCAGGATTAGGGATAAGTTTCTCAACACTTCAAGATACAACTAAAATTCAAAATAAATTTTCAAAAAAAGTTTGGGAAAATCCGAAAAAGGGAAAAAGAGTAATACTTATTATATGCTTGGTTATTTTTTTGTTTTTGAGTTATGGAATTTTCGGATATTTTATAACTGAGAATGAAAATTTAAAGGAACTTTCATTTGGTTCAATTGTTTTCTCAATAGGGTTAATTGGATTTTTAAAATCGGCTATTGAAATATTTGAAAATCATAGTAAAGATAGAAATACAACTGCCAATAATATATAAAATTAGTGCTTTATGTTTTTGCTTAAACAAAGTTTAAGTATATATTAAAGTCCTCAAAATTTTCAAACTTGCGAATTATTTGATAAGTAAAATTAATAATTTCGCTACTAACGAAACTTCAAATTATTACTAATGAAATCAGAGATTTTAAATTAATAACGATTTGCTACTTAATTAAGTATGCAAAAATAAATCTACAAGATCTGCGAAAATCTACGTGCAAAAACATGAAAAACGAAAACAGAAAAACTGAAATAATAAACACTGCTTCAAAACTTTTTAAAGAAAAAGGATATAGCGCAGTCACAATGCGTGATTTAGCCAAAGAAATGGGTATTAAAGCGGCCAGTTTATACAACCATATTACTTCAAAACAAGAGATACTTTCCGTACTTATTATCTCACTTGCAGAAGAATTTACTGAAGGTATGACTGTAATAATTAATTCAAACAATAATTGTGTTGAAAAATTAAAACAGATAATTAATTTACATATTACCATTACTTCTAATAATCAATTCGGAATGGCTTCATTAAATAACGATTGGATGCATTTAGAAGCAACGCTAAGTTACTATTTAGAATTGCGTAAAAATTATGAAGATAATTTTAGAGAAATAATCAAAAAAGGAATTAGTAATAATGAAATTATAAATGAAAACGCAGAGGTTATTGTGTTTTCTATCCTTTCAACGCTACGCTCTTTGTATATCTGGCTTCCAATAAAAGAGGAATTAAACATTTTTAAATTAACAAAAAACCTTAATAATATTCTTTTAAACGGAATTAGCAAATAATTATATTTTATTTTGTAAATTTGTACACGTAACTAACACTTGTTAGTTAATATAATAATATAAAAAAATGTCAGATTTCCATAGCATAAAAGTAGCAGATTTATATAAAGAAACAAAAGATACTG
This sequence comes from Flavobacteriaceae bacterium, assembly GCA_027065775.1. Lineage (GTDB taxonomy): Bacteria > Bacteroidota > Bacteroidia > Flavobacteriales > Flavobacteriaceae > S010-17. Next base: position 9,066 of record JAMONN010000173.1, read on the forward strand.
TAGTAGTTGAATTTGATATTCCTAATAAGTTACAGAAAGATTTTCAATTTAAACAAGGCCAATACTTAACCTTAAAATCAATAATAAATAAAGAAACTATTCGTCGTTCTTATTCTTTATGTTCAAGTCCT
>JAMONN010000174.1 GCA_027065775.1 Flavobacteriaceae bacterium
TTCACCTAGTTTTTCATCCTTTTCATATTTAGGTTTGTCATCTAAAAACGGTTTGTCTTCATCTTGTGTTCTGTCGTATGTTGTAGTGTAGAAATCGTCATAAAAAACATTGGCATCGCCATATTGTTCTCTATTATAATAGGCTAATAATTCCCTAGCACTAGACGGATTATTCTCATTAATAGTAGTATTTGCATTTGCTCTAATTGGTAACATTAACCAAGAAGAAAAACCAATCATGATAAACAAAACGCACAAAACTAATAGGTTTGCAATCTTTAAATTATTTTTACGCGTGTATTTTAAACCATAATAAAAACCTGCAATTAATAACAAAGCAGCAAAAATACTACCTGAATTAAATGGCATACCTAAGGTGTTTACAAAAGTAAGTTCCATAAAACTAAAATACTTTAATGTAAACGGAAACAAGAACTTAAACACAAATGCCAATACTAAAATAGCAACTACATTTGCTAATAAAAAATTCTTTACGGTTACTTTTTCATAAGTCTTAAAAAAGTATATAAATACTACGGAAGGAATTACTAATAGCGATAAAATATGCACCCCAAAAGATAAACCGACTACCAAACTTATTAATAATAACCATTTATGACCTCTTGGTTTATCCATTTCTGCTTCCCAACGCAAACCTAACCAAAGTAGCAATGCCATTAAAAATGAAGACATGGCATATACTTCTGCTTCTACTGCCGAAAACCAAAAACTATCTGAAAACGTATACGTTAATGCACCAACAACACCACTTGCTAAAATTGCGAATGCTTGACCTTTTTTTAATTCTTCTCCTTTTTTAAGTAACATTTTTTTACCTAAATACGTAATAGACCAAAATAAAAACAAAATGGTAAATGCGCTTGAAAGTGCCGACATAAAGTTTACCATTTTGGCAATTTGCGTTACATCGGTAGCGAACATAGCAAAAAATGCACCTAACATTTGAAATAATGGTGCTCCTGGCGGATGTCCAACTTCTAACTTAACTGCTGTGGAAATGTATTCGCCACAATCCCAAAAACTAACTGTTGGTTCTAAGGTTAAAGTATAGGTAATTAATGCAATTGCAAAAACCAACCAACCAAAAATATTATTGTACTTTTTATAACTAAATGAAAGCATTTGTGCTATTTTATGTTTTGTTAATCTGCGAATTTACTAAATTATAGCAAAACATTGTTTTAAATACTTTATTTATAGTATTAAACTTTTGTTAATAGTTGTTTTATGATTTAATATTCTTTTGGTTTTAAAATAAAGACATAATTAACCTTGTGTAATTACGTTTCTCGTTTGACTATGGTTAGTACGGATTTCGAAGAACTGAACTTTAGGTTTAGCACTAAGTTTATTTAATAGACTAATCTTTGTCTTTATCACTAAACCTCGTATTAACCATAGCTGTTGTTAGCATTTGTTTTAATTCTTTTGCTGTCGGGACTTTCCCTTTTAATTTATTCGGTAATTCGTGAGTTAATTTATATTCAGAAACTCCAATTGGTTTTGAACTTGACCTTAAACTATATTCTACTTCAATATTATCTTTCGTAGGGCATAGTATAATTCCAATTGATGGATTATCATCTACTTGTTTTTCTTGTTCATCTAATAATTCAAGGTAGAAATTCATTTTTCCTGCAAATTCAGGCTCAAACTCCACAGTTTTTAATTCAATTGCTACTAAGCATTTTAAAAATCTGTGATAGAAAAGCAAGTCAATAAAATACTCCTTTTGATTTAGTTTTAGTCGATATTGGTTTCCTATAAATGTAAATCCATAACCAAGTTCTAATAATAAATCTCTGATATTTTCTACAAGTCGATTTTCTAATTCTCTTTCCAATATTGGTTTAGTTATTCCAAGAAAATCAAGGTTATATTCACTTTTCATTGCTTCATTTGCTTGTTCTGATAAATGAACTGGCAAAGCTCTGTCAAAATTACTGAGTTTTGGATTTATAAGATGATGTTCATATGCATTTGCCTTAATTTGATTTAATAAAACAGCTCTACTCCATCCTAATTTGTCGGTTGCAGTTAGATAATATGATTTTTCTTTATCATCTTTAATTTGATGCATTATCAATAAATTCTGTCCCCAAGGTATTGTTAATGCAATTTTTAAAAGTTCAGTATTATCCTTATATTCCAAATAAAACTGACGCATTCTCCAAAGGTTTTGAGATGAATACCCTTTTGCTCCGTCAACTGTTTTGTTAATATCTCGCGATAATGTATCTACAATAGATTTTCCCCAATTATTATTTTCTTGATTTTTTACAATCAACTTACCAAGTTCAAAATTTTGACCAATATGATACTTATTGAGTGATTTATATGCTTCATATTTTGCAGAATTAATTGTATCAATTACTGCTTTAAAGAAATCATTATATGCTGTTAACTTACTCATTCAATTTGTTTATTAATTCTCGCACACTGTGAGAGAAAACAAAAATACAAATTCTCGTACAAGTGTGCGAGAATTTCATAGTACAATATCTTATTTTATTTACAAATTGTTATATAGGCTGTTGGCATCCACCATAAATTTACACCAAAGGCAACAGTTACAATTTCAAATCCTTCTTTTGATTTTTCATTGATTAGAACTTCTACTTTTTTTCGCAATTTTTCAGTCGACCACATTTCACTAATCTTAATTATCTCAAATTTTTTCATAATATTTCCTTTTAATAGTTCTTGAATTCTCAATTCAGTTTTTTAATTATTGCTAACGATTATATATAAAATCGTTTCAATGTTTTATATATAACGAATGACGAAGCTAGTAAAAATAAATAACAAAGTCAAATTTTAAAAAACCAACCTACTTAATCAGTAACTTTTTAATTCTAGTAACTGGTCCATGACAAGTAGTATTATGGCAAGCAATACAAGTATTTATAGCAAGATTAAAATTCTTTTTTGCGGTTTCTTTAGTAGAACTATTTAACCTTTCTATATCTTGAAAATATAAATTGGTAAAACCTTTAAAAGAAGCATCTCGCTCAAATTGATCGGATAATTCTGCCGAATGAATTTCCTTGAATTTTTCAGGAAAACCCAAAGGCAACTGGCCATTTTCAATTTGCTTTTTCGATTTTTCTTGAAACTCAAACATTTCACGCATAAGCACAGTCATTTCTGACGGCACGTACATTATCATTTCTTCTTTTTGCTCTTTTTCTTTAGGTTTCTCACAAGAAATAAGCGCAAAAAGAAGTGATAAAATAAGCATTATATTTTTCATTATTAATTTTTTATATTAATGATTAGTGGTTTCTTCCCTTAGGGAAGACGGAAGATGGGATTAACTACTTCACCATTAAAACACCATCGGATTCTACAGCAAAAGTAACTTCGTCTTCGGTGATTTTATTAATCTCTTCTTTACTTAAACCTTCATCTTCTGCATAATGTCTTAATTGTGCTACAGTAACTACATCTAAATATGCTTTTCCGTTAACAATCACTTCTTTACTATCTGCATTTAATGGCATAAAGAAACCGTAATCTTTAAAACGTACTAAAGTTTCGTTTTTGTCGCCTAAATCTAAACGCATCCAACAACCTTTTTTCTTACAAACTTTATTAATTTTTGAAGCGAATTTTACATTAATTGTATCTCCTTTTTTCAAAGATTTAAATTTTGAAAACATAGCTGTTTTTGACAAATGATTATCTGCCGAGATTTTTTCGCCAAACGAAAGGTAACTTACTTCCTTAATAGAGTCTGCCTTTTTAACTTCTTTACATGCAACAAATGTAAATGCTATAACTAATACTATAATTATTTTATTCAAGTTTTTCATTTTTTTTGGATGATTTTAATTTTCGCAAAAATACTCTTATATTTTAGAATAAAAGGTGTGTTTTGTCATCTTTTTAAAAAGATAATTTTACACACTAACTCAAAAAAAACTATATTTGCAATTCGCTTTTAAACGAAAATTTCATGAGTTCAAACAGAATAAAAAGAGAAGCCTTAATTTATCACGCAAAACCAAAACCAGGTAAAATTGAGGTAGTTCCTACTAAAAAATATGCCACACAAAGAGATTTATCTTTAGCATATTCTCCAGGAGTTGCCGAACCTTGTTTACAGATTGAAAAGAACCCAGACGATGTTTATAAATATACCGCAAAGAGTAATTTAGTTGCTGTAATTTCTAACGGAACTGCCGTTTTAGGCTTAGGAAATATCGGTCCGTTAGCGTCTAAACCCGTAATGGAAGGAAAAGGTTTGTTATTCAAAATATTTGCAGATATTGATGTTTTTGACATTGAAGTAGACGAAACTGATATTGATAAATTTGTCGCTACCGTAAAGGCAATTGCACCAACTTTTGGCGGCATTAACCTAGAAGATATCAAAGCACCAGAAGCCTTCGAAATAGAACGCAGATTAAAAGAGGAGTTAGACATCCCAGTAATGCATGATGACCAACATGGTACTGCAATAATTTCTACTGCAGCATTAAAAAATGCTTTAGAAATCATCAAAAAAGATATTAGTAAAGTGAATATTGTAGTTAGTGGCGCTGGCGCTGCTGCTGTCTCCTGTACTAAACTATACATACGGTTAGGCGCAAAAATCGAAAACATTGTAATGACCGACAGTAAAGGCGTTATTAGAACCGATAGAGGAAATCTAACCGAATCTAAACAATTTTTTGCTACTAAAAAAGACCTACATACTTTAGAAGATGCTATGATAAATGCCGATGTTTTTATTGGTTTATCTAAAGGCGGAATTGTCACTGCAAAAATGCTAAAAAGCATGGCAAATGATCCTATTGTATTTGCAATGGCCAATCCAGATCCCGAAATTGATTATAAAACTGCAATAAATTCTAGAGAAGATTTAATTTTTGCAACTGGTCGTTCTGACCATCCTAATCAGGTAAATAATGTACTTGGTTTTCCTTTTATATTTAGAGGTGCTTTAGATGTTAGAGCAACAGGTATTAATGAGGAAATGAAAATGGCCGCTGTACACGCATTAGCCAATTTAGCAAAAGAAAATGTACCAGAACAGGTTAATATTGTTTATGATGAAGTTAATTTAACTTTTGGTCGCGATTATATTATACCAAAACCTTTTGACCCTAGATTAATTTATACAATTCCTCCAGCAGTTGCAAAAGCAGCAATGGATTCTGGCATTGCCAAAAACCCAATAACAAACTGGGATAAATACGAAACCGAATTAATGGAACGCCTTGGTACGGGCAATAAATTAATAAGGCAATTACATAATAGAGCAAAATCTAACCTTAAAAAAATCATATTTGCTGAAGCGGATCATTTAGATGTTTTAAAAGCAGCTCAAATTGTAAGCGATGAGCAAATTGGTATCCCTATTTTAATGGGTAATGCTGAAAAAATTAATGAATTAAGAGAAGAAATTGGTTTTGATACAGATGTAACCATTATAGATCCAAAAACTAAAGAAGAGAAAAAAAGAAGAAAGCAATTTGGTAAAATATATTGGAAAGCAAGACAACGTAAAGGAGTAACACTACTTAATGCTGAAAAATTAATGCGTGAACGTAATTATTTTTCTGCCATGATGGTTAATGAAAATCATGCCGATTGTATGATTACTGGTTATTCAAGAAATTACGCAAGTATTGTAAAACCGATGTTTGAATTAATCGGTAAAGAAGAAGGAGTTTCTAGAGTAGCCGCATGTAATATTATGCTAACTAAAAAAGGACCTATATTTTTAGCAGATACTACTATAAATATAAATCCAACTGCAGAACATTTGGCGAAAATCACATCAATGACAAGTAACTTGGTTAAATTATTTGGTCTAAAACCAAATATTGCTATGTTATCTTTTTCTAATTTTGGTTCTACAAATTCAGAGCAAACCAATAAAATTGATAAAGCGGTTAAATTTATTCATGAAAATCATCCAAATGTGATTGTTGATGGTCCAATTCAAGCGGATTTTGCTTTTAATCAAGAATTGCTAAAAGAGAAATTCCCGTTTTCTAAATTGAATGGTAAAAATCCAAATGTATTAATTTTTCCTAATCTTGATGCTGCAAATATTACGTATAAATTAATGAAAGAATTATACAAAGCTGAATCTATAGGACCAATTATGCTAGGTTTTAAAAAACCTGTACATATTTTACAGCTAGGTGCTAGTGTAGATGAAATGGTCAATATGGCTGCAATTGCTGCAATTGATGCGCAAGAAAAAAGCAGAAAGAAAATTTCTAAGTAAAGAACTATTTTAGGATGTAACTCAATCTAATAAAAATTAAAAGACACGGATTTCACAGATTACACGGAATTTAACCACTTAAATATTTCACAGATTGTTAATTTGCTATGCAAATTTTAATCCGTGAAATTTTAACGATTTAATAATCAGTGTAATCTGTGAAATCCGTGTCTTAATACTTTGAATAGTTGAGTAGTTACTTTAGATCGTAAATTTTAAATACAATATTTTGAATATAATATATAGAATTTGTACATTTGACATCTTAAAGTTTTTTCAAAATCTATGATTACACATATAAGTGGCAAATTAGTGGAGAAAAACCCAACGCATGCAATAATTGATTGTAATGGTGTTGGTTATTTTCTAAATATTTCTTTAAATACTTTCTCAAAAATTCCAGATAAAGAAGGCCTTTTACTTTACACACATTTAAATGTTCGTGAAGATTCTCATACATTATTTGGTTTTTTCGATAAGTTAGAACGTGAAATATTTAGACTATTAGTTTCTGTTTCTGGTGTCGGACCAAGTATTGCTAGAACCATGTTATCCTCAATGGATTGCGAACAAATACAACAAGCAATTGCTAGTGGTGATATACCAACAATTCAATCTGTAAAAGGTATTGGCGCAAAAACAGCACAACGAGTTATTATTGATTTAAAAGATAAAATTTTAAAAACCTACACTTTAACAGAAGAATCTGCAAGTTCTTACAATACAATTAAAGACGAAGCGTTATCTGCTTTAGAAGTTTTAGGTTATACCAAAAGACAAGTAGAAAAATTAATACAAAAAATAGTACAAGAATCCCCTGATATAAGTCTTGAAAATCTTATAAAAAGAGCTTTGAAAAACTTATAACGCTTAATGCGTAATAAAAACAGAAAAATATAGTGAAAAATACATATAAATTATTCTTTATTATCCTTTTAGTTAGTGCTTTTAATATAAATGCACAAACACCGGATAATACTACAGCGAACGACTCTATTCCTCCATTACCATATGATTTTAACGTAAATCAGAATGCACCTTTATTTTTAAACAGTACCAAATCGGAAGTTATTTACGATGCCGCAACTGGTAGATATATTTTTGCAGAAAAAATTGGCGACTACTTAGTCAAACGGCCAATTTATATGACTGCTGAAGAATACAAAGAATATAGATTAAATCGTGACATGTTAGATTATTACAAATCTAAAGTAAGCGCAAAAGATGGTAAAAAGAAAGGTAGTGATGAAGCACAAAAAGATTTATTACCAAAATATTATGTAAACTCTAAATTTTTTGAATCTATTTTTGGTTCAAACGAAATCGAAGTAAATGCACAAGGTAGTGTCGTGGTTTCTTTTGGTGTTTTATTTCAAAAAACGGAAAACCCAAGAATATCTGAACGCAATAGAAAAAGTACCACATTTGATTTTGACCAACAAATTAGTGCTAGTATTAACGCAAAAGTTGGTACTAGATTAAATGTAAATATTAATTATGATACACAATCTACTTTTGATTTTCAGAATTTAATAAAATTAGAATATACACCAACCGAAGATGATATTATTCAAAAAATAGAAGTTGGTAATGTAAGCATGCCATTACAGAGTTCTTTAATTAATGGTGCGCAAAATCTATTCGGTTTTAAAACCAAATTACAATTTGGTGCAACCGAAATTACAGCCGTTTTTGCAAAACAACAATCACAAACCAGAAGTGTTGCCGCACAAGGTGGTGCAACTATTCAAGAATTTGAATTAAAAGCAAGCGAATACGATAAAGACAGGCACTTTTTCTTAGCACAAAAATTTAGGGATAAATACGATACGGCGCTAGATAATTTTCCATTAATAAATAGTTCTGTAAATATAACAAGAGTAGAAGTTTGGATTACCAACAGAAGTAATCAAACCGAAAACGTTAGAAATATTGTTGCTATTGCAGATTTAGCCGAAGGTTTAGATTCAAATAATACCAATGGAAATATCGGTAATACTACCGATGTAAGTATAACTATAGGACAACACAATCCTTCAAATGAAGTAAATAGTTTAAATGATTTATTTACAAATACAGACATTAGATCTATTTCTACTATAAATACTGCATTTAGTTCCATAGGAACTTTTGGTCAAGGTACAGATTATACCATTTTAGAAAACGCACAAAAATTAATTGTAGGTAGAGATTTTACTATAAATCCATCTTTAGGTTATATTTCGTTAAATAGAGTTTTGAGCGAAAGTGAAGTACTTGCAGTAGCATATGAATACACAGAAGAAAGTGCAGGTCAAATAAACACCTATCAAGTAGGTGAATTATCTGGTAACGGAATTGATGCGCCAGATAATTTAATTGTAAAATTATTACGACCAGAAATAATTACAACAACACTACCTATTTGGGATTTACAGATGAAAAATGTGTATGATTTACGTTCTTTTCAAATGAATTCAGATGGTTTTAGATTAGAAATATTGTATCAAGACCCAACCACTGGCGTACCAATTACAGTATTACAAAGTTCATCTACCGAGAATATTACCACTAATGGATCTACTACTCCTAGAAATGTGAGAGACATACCTCTTTTAAATTTACTACGTTTTGACCGTTTAGATCAAACAGATAATAATGAACCAAGAGGTGATGGTTTTTTTGATTATGTCGAAGGAATAACTGTAAATTCACAACAAGGTTTAATTTATTTTCCAATGGTAGAACCTTTTGGAGGCCATTTAGATGGTTTGGATGGTGATGGATTATTAAACCACCCAGATGATGAACTATTTATCTTTAGAGAAATGTATAATAGAACACAGGCCGACGCACAAAATAATTTTCAAAGTAAAGATAGATATACCATTGCTGGTTATTACAAATCCGAAGGAAGAAATGGTATTCCACTAGGTGCGTTTAACGTACCAAGAGGTTCTGTAAATGTAACAACTGGCGGTAGAGTTTTAGTCGAAGGTGTAGATTATGTAGTAGATTATCAAATTGGTAATGTGCAAATTATCAATCCATCTTTAATAGCATCAAACGCTCCAATTCAAGTTTCCGTAGAAACAAATAATGCATTTTCTACTCAAAACAGACGTTTTTTTGGTGTAGATGTACAACATAAATTTTCAGAAAATCTTGCTATTGGTGGAACATTTTTGAATTTGCGTGAAAGACCATTTACTCAAAAAGCACAATTTGGTAGCGAACCAGTAAATAATTCCATTGCAGGAATTAATTTTACTTACAATACAGAAGTGCCAAAATTAACTAAATGGGTAAATTATTTACCAAATATTGATACCGATGCGCCGTCTAATTTATCTATTAGAGCAGAAGCAGCATATTTAATTCCAAATTCACCTAAAGGTATTGAACTTAACGGCGAGGCAGCATCTTACTTAGATGATTTTGAAGGTACACAAATACCATTAAATATAGATTCTCCTGAACAATGGAAAATGGCAAGTACACCACAAAACCAAACAGATGCTACCCTGAATTTTATTGGCGATGGTAGTAATTTAGATTTTGGTAAAAAACGTGCAAGATTAGCTTGGTATAATATTGATCGTTTATTTTATGGTTCTAATCTTAGACCTGGCAATATTGATGATGAAGAATTGTCTAGAGAAGAAGTTAGAAGTATTGGTTTTAATGAACTATTTCCTAATTTAGATTTAGACATTACACAAACAAATATTGTTAGAACATTCGATTTAGCTTATTATCCCGAAGAACGTGGTTCTTATAATTATGATGCTAATGCAGCAAATATCAACCTAAATACTGGTGAATTTACAAATCCCGAAGAACGTTGGGGTGGAATTATGCGATCTTTAACTACCACAGATTTTCAACAAGCAAATGTAGAATATATTCAATTTTGGTTAATGAATCCTTACGATAATTATTCTATAAATGAAGCGGAAGGTGGTGATCCAAATTTTAATCCTGAAAATAATACGGGTGAATTATATTTTAATTTAGGTAATATTTCGGAAGATATTTTACATGATAATAGAAAAATGTTTGAAAATGGTTTGCCAGAAGATGGCAATCAGATAAATGATGATAATGTTAATTTCACAAATTATTCTTCGATACCAACTATACAATCTTTATTAAATGCTTTTGATGAAGACGATAATTCAAGACCTAATCAAGATGTTGGTTTAGATGGTTTAAATGATGCCGATGAATTCAATGAAAATCTTAATAATAATGAAGAACCACTTGCTAATCCTGGACATCGATTTGGCGATTATATCACTTTTACGAACACCTTAAATGGCCAGGCAAGAACAGATGCTCAAAATGATATATCTAGTGATAATTACCGACACTTTAGAACTGGCGCAGATGGTTCTGTTTTATCTAGATATAAAAACTATAATCGTACACAAGGTAATTCGCAAACTATAAACAATTCTGGCGATTTTCCAACTGCAGCAACACAATTTCCCGATGCTGAAGATTTGAATAGAGATCAAACTATGAGTGTTGCGGAAGGTTATTATCAATATAGAATACCAATTAGTCAAGCCGGTTTTGTAGTTGGCACAAACAATATTGTTGATTCAAAAACAACTTCTGTAACTCTTGCAAATGGTCAAGAAAGAGATACTAGATGGTATCAATTTAGAATACCCGTACAAAGTGGTGGCGAAGCAATAGGTGGTATTTCTAGCTTTAATTCTATTCGTTTTATAAGAATGTTTGTGACTAAATTTCAAAAACCTATTGTTTTACGATTTGGTCAATTAGAATTAGTAAGAGGTAATTGGAGAAGATATACCAAGACTTTAGTTGAACCAACACCTATACCATTAGTAGAATTAGACAATACTGAACAAGCAAAATTTGAAGTTGGTGTAGTAAGTATTCAAGAAAATGAAAGAAGAATACCAATACCTTACATATTACCTCCAGGAGTTGTAAGAGAACGTCTACAAGGTAGTACCTCAATTCAACAGCAAAACGAACAATCTTTAACCATAAAAGTAACCGATTTACCAATTGGCGAAACTAGAGCTGTATTTAAAAATACAACTTTTGATATACGTATGTTTAAAAAGTATAAAATGTTTATACATGCAGAAAGCATTAACAGTTCCAACCCAGTAGATAATGGCGAAATTGCTGCCATTATTAGGCTAGGTAGTGATTTAGTAGACAATTACTACGAAATAGAAATACCATTAAACATAACCGCATTAACAGGAGAAACTTCTGCCGAAGATGTATGGAAAAATAATTTAGATGCTGCTTTAGAAGAGTTTGGAAAACTTCGTTTAGAACGTTTTGAAAGTCCAACTCCAGAGCCAAACATTTTATATCCAGAAAATGGTAAAGATTTTGGAACTTACAAACTATATGTTAAAGGTAATCCAACATTAGCAAAAGTAAAAAGCATGATGCTTGGTATTAAAAATATTAGTAATACTCCTAAAAGTGCCGAGTTATGGTTTAACGAAATGCGTGTTGTAGATTTCGATAATGAAGGCGGTTGGTCTGCTGTTGCAAATATAAATGCAAATTTTGCAGATTTTGCAGATATAGCTGTTAGTGGTGCAATGGCAACCAAAGGATTTGGTTCTTTAGATCAAAAAGTAAATGAAAGAAGTCAAGATGATACACAACAATATGATATTGTTGGAAATATTAACTTAGGGCAATTATTACCGAAAAATTATGGTATAAAATTACCATTAAATTTTAGTGTTGCTGAAGAATTTAAAGATCCTAAATACGATCCGCAATATCAAGATGTTTTATTCGATGAGACTACAGAAGCTAATAGTCCTAATAAAAATAACGCTACCGATTATACTAAAAGGAGAAGTTTCAGTTTAATAAACGTTAGAAAAGAAAAAACAAATAATAAGAAAAAAGCACATATTTACGATGTAGAAAACCTATCTGTTTCCTTTGCTTATAATGATGTTTTTCATCAAGATTATAATGTAGAAAAATTTAATGACCAGAATGTTAGAGCTGGCGCAACCTATAATTATAGTTTTGAATCTAAAAGTTACGAACCATTTAAAAAGTCAAAACTTTTAGGTAAATACAAATATCTAAAAATATTAAAAGACTTTAATATAAATCCTTTACCATCAAATTTTTCGGTGAATTCAAATATTATTAGATCTTATAACGAGCAATTATCTAGACCTTTAGTTACAGGTACAAATCTACCAGACTTACCTACTTTAGAAAGAAGACGTTTTGCTTTTGATTGGGATTATAGTATTGCATATGATTTAACTAAATCATTACAATTCAATTTTAGAGCAGCAAATACTTACATTAACGATGAATTTGATAGAGATATAGATAATAGAGTTATTGACGGACAACTTTTCGATAAATTTTTCACTATAGGTAGGCCAGAACATTATACGCAAGTTTTAGATGCAACCTATAAATTACCACTTAATAAAATACCTATTCTTGATTTTATTACAGCAACTTATAATTACACTGCAAATTTTGATTGGCGAGCAAGTTCTATAGACAATATTGCTTTGGTTGGTAATACCATACAGAATGCAAATACGCATAATGTTAATGCCGATTTAAACATGAATAAATTGTATAAAAAAATTGGTGTAAATAAATTATTTAAAAAGAGTGCTAATAATAAAGCGAAACGCTTAAAAAAGAAAGAAAAAGCGAAAAAGAAAAAAGCAAAAGAATTAACTAAAGCTATAAAAGAAGCATTAAAAAAAGGAGATAGTATTTTAGTTGCAAAATTAGAAAAGAAGAAAAAAGCAACATCATTTTCTAACCCAAAACCTAAAACAGATAGTAGTTCCGCAGACAATTCTTCTGTAAAAGGTAAAAAAGGCAGTAGGTCTAGTTCTAGAAGTAGATCATTCCGTAAAAAATTATCTTTTCCACAAAAATTAATATTAGCAGCAGTAGATGTTGCTACTTCGGTTAAAAAAGTAAGAATAAGTTATACCGAAAATAACAGTACTTTATTACCTGGTTATGTTCCTGAAATCGGTTTTTTAGGTAGAGATAATGCTTCAGGTGGTTTAGCACCAACATTAGGTTTTGTATTTGGTAGTCAAAGTTCTATATTAGATAGAGCGCTAGATAATAACTGGTTAGTGACTAGAGATAATGACCCTAATAGTCCGTTTTATAGTAAAACATTTAACAATACTCATTTTGAAGATTTAAAATTAAACTTCGATTTAAAACCTACAAAAAATTTAAAAATAGATTTAATTGCAAGCAAAACAAAAACAAGAAATATCTCACAACAGTTAGATGTTATTACAGAAATCGATTTAAACGGAAATACAACAGTAGTAAATGATCCGTTTGCATCACCAATAACAGAAGTTGGTAATTTTGCGATTAGTAATATCATGATTGGTACTGCATTTAAAAATAGCGATGCCTTATTTGAGGAGTTTTTGAGTAATAGAAATGTAATCGCTGAACGTTTAGCAAGTGATGCTGGCCAAAATAATACAAACGGTTTCGGAGAAAACAATCAAAGTGTTTTACTGCCAGCATTTTTCGCCGCTTATGCAGGCAGAGATGTAAATAGTGTAAAAACAAGTGCTTTTAGAGATATACCAATCCCAAATTGGCGCGTTTCTTATAAAGGTTTATCCAAATTAAAAGTATTTAAAAAAGTATTTAGAACCATTACTTTAGAACATAATTATCAATCTTCTTATTCTATTTTAGGTTATAATAGTAACTTACAGTTTGGACAAGAACCTTTTGACGCAGTTGGAAATCACATTAACAAATTACAATTTCAAGGAGTAAATTTAGTAGAGCAATTTTCACCTTTAATTAAATTAGATGTAAAAATGAGAAACTCCTTTTCTTTTAAAGGTGAAATCAGAAAAGACAGATCTCTTAATTTAAACTTTGCAAATAGTTCTATAACCGAAATCGAAGGTGATGAATACATTGTTGGTTTAGGGTATAAATTTAAAGATGTAAAATGGACAGTTAAACCTGGTGGAAAAAAGACAGTATTTAAAGGTGATATTAATCTAAAAGCAGATTTTGGTATTAGAGATAATGTTACTATGATTAGATCAATTTCAAACGAAACAGATCAAATTACTGGCGGACAACGTATTTTTACACTTAAATTTACTGCTGATTACAACTTAAATAAAAACTTGATGGCATCTTTTTTCTATGATCAAAATTCATCAAGATTTAAAATATCTACTACATTTCCAAGAAATTCTATAAGTACTGGTATAAGTATTAGATATAATATCGGAAATTAAATAATAAAAATAAACAAAGCATAAAATGAATATTCCAGAAGAATTAAAATATACTAAAGACCACGAATGGCTTAAAATTGAAGATGATATTGCAACAATTGGTATAACAGACTTTGCTCAAAAAGAGTTAGGTGATATAGTATATATTGATGTGGATACGTTAGATGATGAATTAGCAATTGAAGAAGTCTTCGGTAGTGTCGAAGCAGTAAAAACAGTATCCGACTTATTTATGCCAATCACTGGTGAAGTAGTATCTTTTAATGAAGACTTAGAAGATGCTCCAGAAATGGCAAATAATGATCCTTATGAAAAAGGTTGGATTATTAAAGTTAAAATTAGCGACAACTCTGAATTAGACAACTTATTAGATGCTAGAGCATATAAAGAACTTATTGGAGCGTAATGCTACAATAATTGCGATATTATCAACGATAATTATAGCTGTTTTAAGTTTAAAAACTATATCAATTGAAAATCCGTTAGAAATAACTTTTTTTGATAAAATTTTACATTTTAGCGCCTATTTTTTTTTAACCACAACATGGTTATTTTCGCAAAGATTAAAAAATAATAGTCTTTACATTATTATAGCAGTATTTTTATATGGTGTATTATTAGAATTTTGCCAAGGTTGGTTTGCACCAAATAGAACAAAAGATTACGCAGATATTGTAGCAAACAGTGTAGGGATATTAATAAGTGCATTACTATTTAAATATATTTATAAGTACCTAATAAAAAGATTTGGTAATACTAATTAATTTATTAAATTAGCAGACAATTAAAACACATTAAATATGGAAATTAAAAAAAGCCCTAAAGCAAATTTAGAAAATTACACTAAGTTATTTATGTTACTTGGTTTGTTATTTGCTTTATTTGTAGTTTACAAAGGTATTGAATATAAAGCACCGTATGTTGTAGATAATCTAGGTGATGGATCAGAGCAAGAAGAAATTGAAGAAGAAATTCCAATTACTGAGCAAATAATCGAAGAAGTAAAACCACCACCACCGCCACCACCGCCAGCACCAGAAGTGATTGAAGTTGTGGAAGATGATAAAGAAATTGAAGAAACAATTATGGAATCTACTGAAACAGATGAAGAAGAAGTAATTGAAGTACCTGAAGAAGTAGAAGAAGTTGTTGAAGAAGAAGTAATTGATGAAATTATACCTTTTTCAGTAATTGAAAGCGTACCAGTTTTTCCAGGTTGCAAAGGTAATAAAGCTGAATTGACTAAATGCTTAAATGCAAAAATCAAAAAACACATTGGTAGAAATTTCAATATAGATTTAGCGCAAGATTTAGGTTTATCCCCAGGTAAAAAAAGAATTAGTGTTCAGTTTTTAATTGATAAACAAGGTAATATTACCAATATTAAATCTAGAGCACCGCACCCAAGATTACAAAAAGAAGCGGAAAGAATCATTAGAAAATTACCAAAAATGACTCCAGGTAAACAAAGAAACAAACCTGTAAAAGTAAGATATAATCTACCTATTACATTTAATGTAGAAGACTAGATTAATCTCAACAAAGAGTCTAAAATTCAAAACCCCATACATCTTTCGATGATATGGGTTTTTTTTTGGTACGTTTTTTGTGTATAACTATATATTATTAACTCTTAAATTATAATATGATGAACACAAAAAAAAACAAATCCAAAAAATTGGAAACACCAAACTCAAAGTTACAAAAAAGTTCTGTAATTTTCATGCAACTAGGTTTAATTCTTGCTTTATTAGCAGTTTATTTTCTTTTAGAGCATAAATCCATAATGCATTATGCTGTTTTTGAAAAACCAATAACTAAAACAGAAGCAATAACTTATGTGCCTGATGATATTATAATTATTAGAAAGCAACCTAAAAAAGTAGTGATTTTAGACAAAGACAAACCTGTTAAAGTTGTAAAACCAATTGATAAAATTAAACTAATAGATAATAATGATGATAAACAAAAAGAAACTGAAGAAGATCTTTTTAAACCAACTGACAATGATGTAAATCAAGTTACTTCAAAACCAACGATTGATTTAGGCGATTTACCAGAAGAAGATTTAGTAGATGAAGAACCAGTCGATTTTATTGTTTTAGAAGAAACGCCAAGTTTTTTTGGTTGCAAAGGTAGTAATGAACAAAAAAGAAAATGCTTCAATAAAAAAATAAAAAAACATATACAAAGACATTTTAATGTAGATTTAGCCCAAGATTTAGGTTTATCTCCTGGCAAAAAAAGAATAAACGTGCAGTTTATTATCAATAAAAAAGGAGAGATTGAAGGAATCAAAACTGCTGCAACACATATAAGATTAAAAAAAGAAGCAGCAAGGATTATTAAAAAATTACCAAAAATGAAACCTGGAAAACAACGTAATAAACCAGTAAATGTTAAATTTAATCTACCAATTTATTTTAATGTAGAAGATTAATTTTAAAATTATAAAACTATTAAAACCCTATTGTTTCAAATAAAGCAATAGGGTTTTTTATACACTATTATTTCTTACATTTGCATTGCAAGTAAATAATATGAAAATCAACAAACATTTAGACTCCACTTTTCTTAAAACTAAAGAACAAGCAAATATTACGCAAGCAGCAATAAAGCAGCATGTAATCAATCTTATTAACGAAGCAATTAAATACAACTTTGTTTTAGTAATGATAAGGCCCGAGTTTGTGTCTATAGCAAAAAAAATAATCCATAATGCAAAATCAAGTGTTACTGTTGGAACTGTTATTGGTTTTCATGAAGGCACAAATAGTATTAAAGAAAAATTAACCGAAGCGCAAATTGCAATTGATAATAATGTAGATGATTTAGATTATGTAATCAATTATCGAGCATTTAAAAATGGCGAAATAGACTTAATTAAAGAAGAAATCTTAAAAGGAACAAAACTAGGCCTAGAAAATAACAAAATTGTTAAGTGGATCATCGAAATTGCAGCATTGAACGATACTCAGATAATTGAAATTACACAATTAATTAGAGATATTGTTCTTGAAAATTTTGAAGAAAAATACTATAAAAATGTATTTGTAAAATCATCTACTGGTTTTTATAAAACCGAAAACGGAAAACCTGCAGGCGCTACATTCGAAGCGATGCAATTAATAGTAAAAAATGCCAAACCACTTTCTGCAAAAGCTGCTGGTGGCGTCAAAAATTATAATGATGCTGTAAAAATGATTGAACTTGGTGTAACTAGAATTGGTACTTCTTCCGCTTTAAAAATAACACAAGGAAAACAAAATATTGAAAATTATTAAATAATGAATACAAACTATTTCGCACATGAAACCGCAGTTATAGACTCCGATTGTACTATTGGTGAAGATACCAAAATATGGCATTTCAGTCATATAATGTCAAATAGTAGCATTGGTAAAAAATGTAATATTGGTCAAAATGTAGTCATTTCACCTAGTGTGATTTTAGGTAATAATGTTAAAGTACAAAATAACGTTTCTATATATACAGGTGTGATTTGTGAAGATGATGTGTTTTTAGGACCATCAATGGTATTTACAAATGTTATTAACCCTAGAAGTGCCATAATTCGCAAAGATCAATACAAAGAAACCTTAGTTAAAAAAGGCGCAAGTATTGGCGCTAATGCAACTATTATTTGTGGCAACCCTATTGGCGAATATGCCATGATTGGTGCTGGAGCAGTTGTAACAAAAGAAATAAACGCTTATGCTTTAGTTGTTGGCAATCCTGCAAAACAGATAGGTTGGGTTAGTGAATATGGTCATAGATTAGAGTTTAACAATAACGGAATTGCATTCTGTAAAGAAAGTAATGACAAATACGAATTAAAAAACAATACCGTAAAAAAAATATAATATACTAATGAAGAAAATAATAGTAATCCTTATAATTATATTTCAAATAAGTAATTCTTTTTCACAAAACGAAAAACCGCCAGTATATGATGGTTGTGAAAATATTTCTATTACCGAAACGGAAACTTGTTTTTTTAACAAACTAAAAGAAAAGGTAGAAAATGACTTTGTTGTGCCTAAAATTGTAGCGCAAGAAGATTACAAAGGTATTTTACGCATTGTTTTTAATGTTACCAAAACTGGTGAATTCGATATATTATATATCAGCTCTATTTATCCTGAATTAGAAACGGAAGCGAAAAGAGTTTTTGCGAAATTACCAAAAATTAAACCTGCAACATATAATGGCAGAACCTTTGAAAAACAATATATCTTACCTTTAGGAATTCCGATAGGTTATATACCTGAAAATAATATTGTACAAGATTCTACTACAATAAAAAAAGATATTACCAAAGAAATAAAAAAAATTACTATTAAAAATGAATACTTTCCTGAACATGAGAGTCAACTAAATATTCCGTTTACACATCAGAAATATGATGCTTTACAATTTGGTTATAATCAGGGCGAAAACACACATAGTTCTGTAAAACCATATATCTATAATAGTGTGTCAAAACATGTAGATTTAAGCAAAAATAAGCAGCAATTATTCAAAAAAGCAAATTCTTGGGTCGCTAGAAAATTATGGAACGAACATGTTGTTTCTGTTAAAGGTGATGATTATTGGTTTACTTTGGATCCTATTTGGGATCTTCAGATTGGTAAAGATAATTCCGATTTAGATTATACCTATAACAATACTAGAGCAATAAATGTGCAAGGTGGTCTAGGTAGCAAATTTAACTTTTCAGCAACTGTTTATGAAAGTCAAGGTCGATTTGCAGAGTATGTCAATGATTTTAATACCGAACACAGTATTGTTTTAGGAAGAGGTAAATTTAAACGATTTAAAGGTAATGCTTTTGATTATCCAGTAGCGGATGGTTATATTAGCTATACACCAAATCATTTTTTTAATTTTCAATTAGGACATGGTAAAAATTTTATTGGCGATGGTTATCGTTCCTTATTTTTAAGTGATGTTGCCTCACCAAATGCTTACTTTAAAATTTCCACCAAATTTTGGAAAATAAAATATACTAATATTTGGTTATTATTAGATGATATTAGACCTGAATTTCAAGTTGATGGCGTTAATTTAAGAAAATATGTTGGTGTACATCATTTAAGTTACAATGTGACTAAAAAATTAAATGTTGGTTTATTTGAAACTGTAATTACAAATAATGAAAGAAAAGATGGTTTTGATGCAAATTTTATCAATCCCATAATATTTTACAGAGCAGCAGAATTTAACAGAGGTTCTAAAGGTGGCAATGCTTTAGTTGGTTTAAATTTAAGTTACAAATGGAATAAGAAATTATTTTTATACAGTCAGTTTATATTAGACGAATTAAGTGTGGAGCATTTAAAAGAAGGCAATGGTTATTGGGCTAATAAATATGGTGTTCAGGCAGGATTTAAATACCATAATGCATTTGGTATTGATAACTTATATCTGCAAGGTGAAACAAATATAGTTAAACCTTTTACCTATTCGCATAGAGAAAGCACTCTAAATTATAGTCACTTTAATCAACCATTAGCACACCTTTGGGGTTCGAATTTTTACGAATTAATTGGTATTGCTAGATATAAAAAAGGTAGATGGTATGCTAATGCAAAATTAGTTTATGGCGAAAAAGGATTTGATTTTGAAGACGACGAAACAAGTTATGGTGGTGATATATTTATTCCGTATACCGAAAGAGTTTCTGATTTCGGAAACGATTATGCACAAGGCAACAAAACCAGTATTTTTAATGCAGAATTTCAACTTGGTTATTTAGTTAATCCAGCATCTAATTTACAGTTATTTACTGGTTTTACATATCGTGATTTCACACCACAAACAAACACTACAAACTTTAGCAATCAAAATACTACTTGGTTTACTTTTGGTTTAAAAACGGATGTATTTAATAATTATTTTGATTTTTAATGTTAGAAAAAAAAAACATTTAAATGAAAAAATATTTCACAATCATAATAAGTATAACACTACTATTTTTTTCTTGCAAAAGCGAAAAATCAAAACTTTTAGATGAAATTGATGTTACATTTAAAAAATATAACAACGAAAATTATATTAATGATAGTGTTTTGGATTATTATAAAAACATTAAAATAGATTGTAATAATTTAGAAGAATTATTAGCAAAAGTTCATCATGACGATCAAGATATAAGAAAATCAGATGATGGAGATATGTTTGCATTAGATTCTATTAATCAAGTTAAAGTGATTTCTATATTGAAAAATTGTAGTGATTTAAATAAAAAGAAACTAAATAACAATTCATATTCAACCATATTTTTAGTTCTACAACATTCTGGTGATAAAGATTTAATGGCGTACTATTATCCGAAAATCAAAACATTTGTTGATGAAAAAAAATTAGACAAATTACAATTTTCGTTATATGTTGATCGATTTCTAGGACTTAACAATCAATTTCAAATTTTCGGAACTCAAATACTCAATGGCAATTTGTCTAAATTTGAAAATCTTATTGAAGTTGAAAGTAACAGAAAAAGTATGGGTTTAAATACAATTTCTGATTATTTAAAAAATGGAGCAAATAGATTAGAAATATCAAAAAAAACAAACCCCTAAAAATCAAAGATTTAAAGGGGTTTTCCGTTGGTCTACAAGGACTCGAACCTTGAATGTCGGCACCAAAAGCCGATGTGTTACCAATTACACCATAGACCAATTTCGAGCGCAAATTTAATAAAACTTTTAAAACCACAAGTTTTTTTTTAGATAAAATATTATTTTTTTTTCAAATAAAAATATTTGCTATGCATGCATAGCAAATTCAAAAAAATATCTTAAATTTGTTGTACAAAAATTTAAGATAAAATATAATGAAAATTTTAGTTTGTATAAGTCACGTACCAGACACAACATCAAAAATTAATTTTACCGATGGCGATACAAAATTTGACACTAATGGTGTGCAATTTGTAATAAATCCGTACGATGAATATAGTTTAACTCGCGCTATGTGGTTTAAAGAAAAACAGGGCGCAACAGTAACTGTAGTAAATGTTGGTGAAGCAAGTACAGAACCTACTTTACGCAAATGTTTGGCTATTGGTGCCGATGATGCTATTAGAGTAAATACCGTTGCAACGGATGGTTTTTACGTAGCAAAACAATTAGCCGAAGTAGTGAAAAATGGTAATTACGATATAGTTTTAGCAGGTAAAGAATCTATTGACTATAACGGACAAATGGTGCCAGGATTAATCGCAGGGATTTTAGATTACAACTTTGTAAATGCTTGTGTTGGTATTGAAGTAGATGGTAATTCTGCAACAATCTCAAGAGAAATAGATGGTGGAAAAGAAATCCTAAGCGCTAACTTACCTTTAGTAATTGCTGGGCAAAAAGGAATTGTTGAAGAGTCTGATTTACGTATACCAAATATGCGAGGTATTATGATGGCCAGAAAAAAACCATTAAATGTTATCGAAGCAGTTGATTTTGAAACTAAAACAAACGCTTCTAGCTTTGAAAAACCTGCTGCAAAATCGGCTTGTAAAATGATTAATGCAGATAATGTTGCGGAATTAGTTTCGCTTTTACATAATGAAGCAAAAGTAATTTAATCATTAGACTAATTGTCTTTAGTCTTTAGACTATTGACAAAATATAAAAATATTAATGTCGTTTTGGACAAAAGACCAAAGATAAGCGACTAAAGACCAAAAATATGTCAGTATTAGTTTTTGCCGAATCATCGGAAGGAAAATTTAAAAAAGTTGCATTAGAAGCAACATCATACGGTAAAAAAATTGCCGAACAAATGGGAACAAATGTAGTTGTTCTTACTATAAATGCTTCAGATACATCTGAATTACAGAATTACGGAGCAGAAAAAATAATAAAAGTAACCAACGATAAATTACAAAATTTTAATGCAAAAGCAATCGCTAGTGTCATTAAACAAGTTGCAAATAAAGAAAATGCAAACGTAATTGTTATCGATTCTAGCGCAAACGGATTATTCTTAGCGCCATTAGTTGCTGTAAATTTAGATGCAGGTTTAGCATCTAACGTAATTGAAGCGCCAAGTAATGTAAACCCGTTTACCGTTAAAAGAAAAGCATTTTCTAATAAAGCATTTCAATTTACGGAAATAGCAAGCGAAAATAAAGTAATCGGTTTAGCTAAAAATTCTTTCGGTTTGGTAGAAAACTCCGTGAGTTCTTCTGAAGAAGACTTCACTCCTACTTTATCGGATGATTTATTTACTACTACTTCAACTTCCGTTGAAAAAGCAAGTGGAAAAGTAACCATCGCAGATGCAGATATTGTGGTTTCTGCAGGTCGTGGATTAAAAGGTCCTGAAAATTGGGGAATGGTAGAGGAATTAGCCGAAATTTTAGGCGCTGCAACAGCATGTTCTAAACCAGTTTCAGATATGGATTGGCGTTCACACGATGAACACGTTGGTCAAACAGGAAAACAAGTTGCTTCAAATTTATATATAGCAATCGGTATTTCTGGAGCAATTCAGCATTTAGCAGGTATTAACGCATCAAAAGTAAAAGTGGTAATTAATACAGATGCTGAAGCACCATTTTTTAAAGCAGCCGATTATGGTATTGTTGGTGATGCTTTTGAAGTTGTACCAAAATTAATTGAAGAGTTAAAAAAATTTAAAGCGCAAAATTAAAAATACCTTAAATTATATATTCTAGAGTGTCTAAAGTTAAATAACTTTAGACACTTTTTTTGTTATATGACTAATTCGGAAAATAAATATCAACATAAAAAGTGAATAAGTTATCTTTATTCATATTCTATATTTAATAAAAAACAGTAAATTGTGGCTTAGAAATTTTTGTTTAAAAACAATCATTTAAAAAACCAATAACACAAGCTTAAAGCATTTTGCCTAAAGCCTAAAACCAAATAAAATTGAGTTTAGTAAGATTAGATATTAAGGGAATTTCATATAGTCAAACACAAAGTGGCGCTTATGCCTTAGTTTTAAAAGAAGTAAAAGGCGAAAGAACCTTACCGATTATCATAGGTGCTTTTGAAGCACAAGCAATCGCAATTGCCTTAGAAAAAGAAATAAAACCGCCAAGACCGTTAATACATGATTTGTTTAAAAGTTTTTCCGAACGCTTTAACATCATTGTAAAACAAGTGATTATTCATAAATTAGTTGATGGTATTTTCTATTCAAGTTTAATTTGTGAACAAGATAAAATAGAACAAATAATAGATTCTAGAACTTCAGATGCTGTTGCATTAGCTACAAGGTTTAATGCACCAATTTTTACTTATGAAAATATTTTAGAAAAAGCAGGTATCTATCTGAAACCTAAAACAGAAACAGATCTATCTTTAGGTATTGAAGAAAATGATGATTTAAATATTCAAGAAATAGTTTCAGAAATTGAAGAATTGGTGGAAACATCAGGTTATCAAAATGAAAGTTTAGAAGAATTAAATAATAAAATGAACCAAGCAGTAGAAGATGAAGATTACGAATTGGCTGCTAAAATAAGAGATGAGATTGAAAGTAGACAATAGTTCTGTTCAGTGTTCAGTGTTCAGTGTCCAGTGTCCAGTGTCCAGTGTCCAGTGTCCAGTGTCCAGTAAACTCTAAAATTAATTAACAATATTATATTTATGAAAAAATTATGTATCACAGTAATTATGCTTTTAGGCTTTGCTACTTCGCAAGCGCAAGAATTAATACCAAGTCAAGGTTTTTCTGTAAGTTCAATTGCTAGAGGTATTCTCGGAATGATTGCTCTAATTGTAGTTGCATTTTTATTGAGTGCAAATCGTAAAAAAATTAATTGGAAAACAGTTGGTATTGGTTTAGGAGCACAATTATTATTAGCTGTTGGTGTTTTGAAAATTCCGTTTGTACAAGCAATATTTGAATTTGTAGGTGGAATCTTTATTAATATTTTAGATTATACAAGAGCAGGAAGTGAATTCTTATTTGGAGGACTAATGGATATTCAATCTTATGGTTTTATATTCGTATTTCAGATTTTACCAACCATTATATTCTTTGCAGCATTAACTTCTTTATTATTTTATTTAGGTGTTATTCAGATAATTGTAAAAGGAATGGCGAAAGTTTTAACCAAATTAATGGGTATTTCTGGCGCGGAAAGTTTATCGGTTGCAGGAAATATATTTTTAGGGCAAACCGAAGCACCTTTAATGATTAAAGCCTATTTAGAAAAAATGACAAAGTCCGAAATACTTCTAGTCATGATTGGCGGAATGGCAACTGTTGCTGGTGGAGTTTTAGCAGCATATATTGGTTTTCTAGGTGGCGATGATCCTGTATTACGACTTATGTATGCCAAACATTTATTAGCAGCATCGGTAATGGCAGCACCAGGCGCAATTGTTATTTCAAAAATATTATATCCTCAAATAGAAAAAATTGATACAGAAGTGCATGTTTCCAAAGAAAAAATTGGTTCAAATATTTTAGATGCAATTTCTAACGGTACAACCGAAGGTTTAAAATTAGCAGCAAATGTTGCAGCAATGCTATTAGTTTTTGTTGCATTAATTGCCATGTTAAACGGAATACTTGGTTGGGTTGGTGACTTAACGCATCTAAATGATTGGATGGCAGCAAATACACCTTATCAGAAATTTTCATTAGAAGCAATTTTAGGTACAATTTTCGCTCCATTAATGTGGTTAATTGGTGTTGCTAAAGAAGACATGATGCTTATGGGACAATTACTTGGTGTGAAATTAGCAGCAAGTGAATTTGTTGGTTATATTCAACTAGCAGAACTTAAAAATGTAGCAAATGCAACACATTTTACGTATAACAAATCCGTTATTATGGCAACTTATATGTTGTGTGGTTTTGCAAATTTTGCAAGTATCGGAATTCAAATTGGTGGTATTGGTTCTTTAGCACCAGGAAAACGTAAAATTTTATCAGAATTTGGTATTAAAGCGCTAATTGGTGGTTCATTAGCATCGTTAATGTCTGCTACAATTGCTGGGATGATACTTGGATAAATAATTGCACGCAGATTTTCGCAAATTACGCAGAATAAATCTGTGAGATCTGCGGAAATCTGCGTGAAAATTAATAAAAATGAAACAATATCTAGACTTAATAAAACACGTTCAAGAAAACGGAATAGCAAAAGGAGATAGAACTGGTACAGGAACAAAATCTGTTTTTGGTTATCAAATGAGATTTGATTTATCTAAAGGTTTCCCTATGTTAACTACTAAAAAGTTACATTTAAAATCTATAATACACGAATTACTTTGGTTTTTAAAAGGCGATACTAATATTGGCTATTTACAAGAAAATGGTGTGAAAATATGGAATGCTTGGGCAGATGAAAACGGTAATTTAGGACCTGTTTATGGTCATCAATGGCGAAATTGGAACGACGATCAAATCGATCAAATCACGGAAGTTATCGAATTAATAAAACACAATCCTAATTCTCGTAGAATGTTAGTTTCTGCATGGAACCCTAGTGTGTTACCAGATACCTCAGTTTCTTTTTCAGAAAATGTCGCAAATAATAAAGCGGCATTACCGCCATGTCATGCGTTTTTTCAGTTTTATGTCGCTGATGGAAAATTGTCTTGTCAACTATATCAACGTAGTGCTGATATTTTTTTAGGTGTACCATTTAATATAGCTTCTTATGCATTATTAGTATTAATGATGGCACAAGTATGCGATTTAGAAGCAGGTGATTTTATCCATACCTTTGGTGATGCACATATTTATAATGATCATAAAAATCAAATTGAATTACAATTATCTAGAGATGTGAAAAAACTTCCTATAATGAAATTGAATAAAAATATTAAAAATATTTTCGATTTTACTTTCGAAGATTTTGAATTGGTTGGTTATGAACCTCATCCATTAATTCGTGGCAAGGTTTCTGTTTAAAATAAAGCAAATGTCAAACACATATTCACAAGTTTACATTCAAGCAGTTTGGGCAGTTAAATATAGAAATTCTGTTTTAGATAAAAAATGGCGACAAGAACTTTTTGCTGTAGTTGCTAATTTAATTAACGAAACTGGTTGTAAAACTTATATTGTTAATGGTGTTGAAGATCATATACATTGTTTTTTTAGTTTAAAACCTTCAATTTCTATTTCTAAAGTGATGCAAATTGCTAAAGCAAAATCTTCAAAATGGTTAAATGAAACCAATTATTTAGAGCATAGGTTTGAATGGCAAAAAGGATTTGGAAGTTTTAGTTATAGTAAATCTTCAATAGATAATGTTTATAAATATATTGAGAATCAAGAAGAACATCATAAAAAACAACTTTTCTTAGATGAATATAAAGATTTTTTGAATAAATTTGATATTGATTATGAAGAGCAATATATTTTTAAAGAATTAACCTGAATTTTAAATTTCTAAAATCTTGGATTAAAATCCAAGGCGATTATATGGGTCGTTCCTATGGAACTTTAAAATGGTTTATTAATCAAATCTCTTAAAGTGGCATAGCCACGAGTATATAATACCCTTATGCTTCAGCATAAGGTTTTCAAAAAATAAGAAAAAAATGAACAACACTTCACATCAACAATACGAAAAAGCAAGAAAACGCATCCATCAAAAAAAACGTTTTTATGTGCATTTTATCCTATTTATAATTGGAGCATCTATCCTATTTGGTTTAACTTTAATTAAAGGGTTTAATATTAGCAATAGTCCGATTTACATATATATTCTTATTGTAATTTGGTTTGTTTTACTACTGCTACATTTTATTAAAGCATTTATTACTACCAAATTTTTTGATGATGAATGGGAAAGAATTCAAACACAAAAACTCTTACAAAAACACGATGAAAAAATAGTGAAATTAGAAAAAAAACTACAAAAAGAAGGTGTTTTACCAACACCAACTTCGCAAAAGAAAAAAGGCTTTTTTGCTCAATTTAAAAAAGATCAAAAAGTTACTTTAATAGCCGCTTTAGGTACAAATAACGAATTAGGTAAAGACAATGATTTAATTTGGCATTTGCCAAAAGATTTAAAACGTTTTAAAAGTCTAACAACTGGACATCATATTATTATGGGTAGAAAAACATTTGAATCTATAGGCAAACCTTTACCTAATAGAACTACTGTAATAATAACAAGAGATGTAAATTATAAATTTGAAGGCTGTCTAGTTGCAAACTCATTAGAACAAGCATTAGATTTAGCAAAAAAAGATGAAACTCCTTTTATTATTGGTGGTGCACAGATTTACAATCAAGCATTAAAAACTGCTACTAATTTAGAAATTACTTATGTGCATCATGAGTTTGAAGCCGATGTGTTTTTTCCTAAAATTGATTTAACAATTTGGGAAGAAACAGCAAGAGAACTACATAAAGCAGATGAAAAACATGCTTATGATTATAGTTTTGTGTCTTACAAAAGAAAGTAAATTATGAACACTCATTTAAATTTAACAAATTTAGAATTCGAGACACAACTTGAAAATTGCACATTTAAACCTGAATTATTTAGTCACGAAGCGCATATCCGTTTAGCATGGATTCATGTAACTAAATATGGCGTAGAACAAGCAAGTATCAATTTATGTAAACAAATTAAAATATTTGACATTACTTTTGATGATGGTACAAAATATAATAAAACAATAACTATTGCTTGTGTTAAAGCAGTAAACCATTTTGTTCAAAAATCTAAATCCGTTGTTTTTAAAGATTTTATTTTAGAATTCCCAAGATTAATTACAAATTTTAAAGAACTATTAAATCAACATTATAGTTTTGATATTTACCATTCTAAACTAGCAAAAGAAGAGTTTTTAGAACCCGATTTATTGCCATTTTAAAACTCAAAATCTAATAGTTGTCCGCTTAATTGTAATAATTGAATTTCAATAAGTTTAGCAGTATATTTTGCATTATTAACTGCTGTTTTACTATTTAATAAATTCACTTGTGCTTGTCTGAATTCAACCGAACTTACTTGACCAATTTTAAATCGTTCATTTGTTCTTTCAAAATTATTTTGTGCAGTTACTATATTTTGCTCTTGTACTTTTAAAATAAATAACTGATTTTGATAAGCATCCCAAGTATTATGCAAAGTAATTTCTAAATCATCTGTTTGCTGTTGTTTTATTAATTGCTGGTTTTCAATAGCTATTTTGGAGTTGTTTACTCTTGTTTTAGTATTTCCACCATCAAAAATATTCCAAGATAAGTTAATACCTGCATTTAAACCTAAAATGGTAGAACCTGCTTGAAAAGACGTTGCTGGGTTATCACTTTTGTTCCAACCATAAGAACTTGACAAACCAATGGTTGGCAAAAAGTTGGCCTTATTTATTTTTAAATTTAATTCGTTTATCGCAATATTTTGGTCAGCTTGTTTTATAATGGTGTTTTCTTTATTTGCTTTTTGAAGTAAATCTTCATAAGTCAGTAAATCATTAAAATCAACTTGAGTATCTACCTCATAATTTAAACCTTTTCCTTTATTATTTAATATCAAATTTAAATTTCGTTTGGCGTTTTTTACTTCTTGATTGGCGTTTATTAAATTTATACTGTCATTATTAATATCGACTTTTGCATTTAAAACTTCTAATTTATTTGCTTGTCCGTATTCATATTTGTATTCTGCTCTTTGTAAACGTTGTTTGGTGATGCTTAATGCTTCTTTTAAATTACTTGTGTTTTCAGTTAATCTTGCAATTTGGTAATACATATTAAACAATTGTAAATAAGTGTTCTCTATAGTTGCTTTGGTTTGTAATTCGCTTAAATTATAAGTTTGTTTTAATTGTTGATAGTTATATTTTCTACCTAAACCATCAAAAATAATATAATTTACATTTACCGATGCATTGTACGTTTTTGTTTCTGCACCATTAACCTTCAGGTTCGAACCATCATGATTCTCAATATCTAAATTACTATTGTTATAATTTGTGCCAGTATTAAAACTTACCGTTGGTAGAAACCTCGAATTATAAATACTAGAATTGTTTTCAGCAATTTTTACGTTGTTGTTTGCTAATTTAATTCCGTAGTTATTTTCTAAAGCAAGTTGTAATGCTTCTTTTTTAGTTAATATTTGTTGTGCGTTTAATTGTAATGTGAAAATTATAATTAATATGCTTAGTGTTTTTGTTTTCATTTTATGTTTGTTTGAACCATATAAGGCATTTAAGGTTTTGTTGGAATTACGTTCTTGCTTATATGAACTTAAATGGTTAATTGAATTTTCTTTGTGGGTTTAGTGTTTTCAATATTATTTTCATTCTTTTATTTTTGAACCATATAAGACATATAAGGTTTATTGAATTGTCTATTTTTTAAACGTAAAAACCACAAAAAAAATATTACATCTTGCTTATATGAACTTAAATGGTTAATTATTTATTCCAAATCTTCATTTTCATAACTCATTTCTTTAATTGCTCTTTCTACTTCTTCTTTAGTTACGTCTTTACCTGTAAAAAGCCATTTAAAAAATACTTTAACAGAATTTGAAACGGACAATAAAAGTGGTAACATAACCAACGTTAATACGGTTGCGATACCAATTCCGTAAGAAATAGATATTGCCATTGGTTTTAAAAACTGTGCTTGCCTACTAGTTTCTAAAAGTAATGGAGCAAGTCCTGCAATGGTTGTTAATGATGTTAAAAATATAGCTCTAAATCTCGATTTTCCTGCCTGAACTAAAGCTTCATCATATTTCATTCCTTCTTTTAAATAACTATTAAATTTACCTATAAGTACCAAACCGTCATTTACCATAATTCCGATTAAAGCAATAATACCTAACCATGATAAGATATTAATAGCAAAATTGTGAAAGTAATGTCCCCAAACGACACCAATTAAACTAAACGGAATCATTACAAGTAAAATTAAAGGTTGGCTGTACGTTCTAAAAGTAAAAGCAATAATAATATAAATAAGTGCTAATATAATTGGTCCAACTATTTTTACCGAACTAATTGTCTTTTGTGCTTCTCTATTTTGTCCTTCAAAAACTGCTGAAACTGTTGGGTATTTTGAAGAAATTTCTGGCATCACATTTTCCTTAATATCATCTAAAATATCCGATGCACTTACATCCAATGCTTTTAAATCGGCTGTAATTTGAATTTCACGTTTTCCATCAAGATGATTAATAGCAACATCGCCACGAGAAATAGAATACGCAGCAATTTCAGAAAACGGAACACGACTACCTAAAGGTGTGCTAATCCACATATCATCTAAATTTTTGATGGATGATCTGTCTTCTTTTCGATAACGTACATATACTTTAATTTCGTCTTGTCCACGTTGAAAACGTTGTGCTTGAAATCCAAAAAATCCAGCACGAACCTGTGTCATAGCACTTTCTAAATTTAAACCTAATAAATAAGCTTTATCTTTTAACTTTATATGAATTTCTTTAATTCCTTCAGGGTCATTATCCGAAATATCTTTTAATAAAGAATTATTCTTTAATGCTTTTTTTAGTTCTTCTTTTGCGGATTTTAACTCTTTTATATTATTTCCCAATAAGGAAACTGCTACAGGTTTACCACCAAAATCACTGTTAGAACCAAAAGTTAAACTTTCGATTCCTATAATTTCACCTACTTTTTTACGGATAGCATTATTGATTTCAAACGAAGAAAAATCACGTGATTCTCCTGGTAATAAATTAACAGTTAAACTTGCATTAGATGTGCCTGGACCAACACGTTTTATCACATTTTGCACCACATCTTTATCTCCAGATTGCTTTTTTGTATATGTTGTATTAATTTCCCAAACTTTTGCCTCAATACTACTAATGATAGAATCGGTTATTTGCTCATTTGTACCTTGTGTCATTTTAAGATTTATCGAAATTCGATCACTCGCAATTCTAGGAAAAAAAGAAGTGTTTACAATACCGCCACCAATAGCACCAATACTAAAAATTAATAATGCGATAGGAATTGCAAAACCTAAAAATTTGTTTTTTAAGAAAAATCTTAAATATGGCACATAAGCCACATCTCTAAATTTCATAAGCCATTTATCTGCAAATTTGTTTATTTTCTTGAAAAAAGCATCAATTCGACTCACTTTTCTACCTTCACGTTGTAATGCTTTTGAATGTGCAATATGTGCTGGTAAAATAATTAACGCTTCTAATAAAGAAACAGACAATGTTAAAATTACAACGGATGAAACTTCGCTGAAAAAATCACCCATTCTACCATCAATAAAATAAAAGGTAGAAAATGCTACAATAGTTGTTAAAATTGCCGAAATTACTGGTGGCAAAACTTCCATTGTTCCGTCAATTGCTGCTCTAATTGGTGTTTTCCCTTGTTCGTAATGATGAAAAATATTTTCTCCGATGACAATACCATCATCAACCAAAATACCAATTACGATGATCATTCCGAAAAGTGATAATACGTTTATAGTAATGCCTAATTGAGCTGCAAAAATAAACATACCAAAAAATGCGATTGGTATTCCTGCAGCAACCCAAAATGCTAACCTAGCATTTAAAAATAATGCTAAGAAAAATAGTACTAACAAAATACCTGCAATCGCATTTTTAATTAGCAATTCTGTACGCTGTGTTAAGGTTGTAGATGAATCACTAGAAACATCTAAATGTACATTGTCGTGTTGTTGGTTAAATTTTGTTATGTATTTTTTGACTTCTTCTGCCGAAGAAATTAAGTCTTCATTATTGGTGTTATTTACCGTAATATTGATGGCTTTTTTACCGCTAAAATAAGTCCTATCAGGATTTTCTGACCAAGCATCTTTTACATCTGCAACATCTTTTAATCTAATAATTGTACCATTTGGTGTTGCTCTAACAATTAAATTTAAGAGTTCGTTACCATGATAAGAACGGTTATTTGCTCTAATTAAATAATCTTCGGAATCGGTTTTAATATTTCCACCAGTAATTAAAATATTTGTTTTACTTACTGCGTTTGCAACATCTTGAAAAGATAAATTATACGCTCTTAAATCGTTTTCACGAACCGAAATTGCAATTTCTTCATCAGGAAAACCAGATAAAATTACCTGTGAAATTCCTTTAATATTCCGAATATCATTTTCAATAGTCCTTGCATATTGTTTTAACGTTATTAACGGAATATTTTCGCCACTAATAGAAAAACTTATGGTTGGTCGCATAGTTTCTACTTTAGCAATTACTGGCGGTTCCATACCTGTAGGAAAAGATGGCACACGATCTACCGCATTTTTTACATCTGCTAAAACAGCATCGATATTTTTACCTCTTTCTATCTCAATATTAATTCTAGCCGAATTTTCGTTTGAAACGGAAGTAACTCTATCTACGCCAACAATTCCTTTTAAATTATCTTCTATTTTAAGAACAACACCTTCTTCCATTTCGGCTGGCGATGCTCCTGGATAAATTAAATTAATACTTATTAATTTTGAATCCGTTAACGGAAAAAATGAGGATAGCATTGATTTTGCTCCAATAATTCCAAATACAATAAATGCAAAAATTATTACATTTACAGCAACTGGAAATTTTATGAAGTAACTTATTATTTTTTTCATTTTGTTTTGTTTTCCCGCAGATTTCGCGGATTTACGCAGATTTTTACTTTGTGAAATTTTGTGTATCTCTGTAAAATAACTATTTCATTTTATGTTTTTTTTATTCCCTCTGTGAAACTGTGTTTTTTTCTGTGAAATAACTTTAATCTTCTTTTTTCTCTTCTATTTTCTCTATTTTCTCATCATTAAAAATCTTCACTAACATACCGTCATAAGCACCAACAACTGGTTTTGACACTAATGAAGTTCCGTTTTTAAGACCTTTAATAATAACTTTATCTGCTGAAAAATAAACAGGATTTACATCAATTAAATTAAGGATAGTCTCATTTACCACAAAAAGTTGTTTGTTTTCTATCAATAATTTTCTTGAAATTTCAAAAGCATTTTCCTCTGATTTCGCCACTAAATCTGCTTCTAAATACATGCCTTCTTTTAAATCTTTATGAGCAACTTGAATGTATGCTTTTATCGTTTGAGAAGTTGCATCAACCTTACCATTTATTCTGATGACTTTACCTGAATATTCTTTCGTTTTTTCAAGATTATGCAATTTTACGGAGTTTCCTTTTTTAA
>JAMONN010000175.1 GCA_027065775.1 Flavobacteriaceae bacterium
GTTTGACTCTTGCTAAATTTATTTTTCCTTTAAATTGATTGTTTAAATGTGAGATTAATTCACTACTTTTGGGGCTAACATTGGTATTCTTCATCAGTAAAATATTTTGAGATTTATTTTGCTAATATACTGAATATCAATGTTTTATGCAATTTTTTTGATGATTAATTTATTTGTTTTTTGATGAATTTATTTTTTGTCATGTACTAAACATCAAGATATTAAATATGCAGCTTAATATCGGTATATTGAAGTCGGGTTAATACCTATAAAAATAAATATACGTAATATCGGTTTTTGTGCTAAGTTTAAAGTTAGTATCTTTTAAACCTGTAGTTCGATTAATACTAAAATTAATATATAAATTTTTATTTAATGTATCATTCTGCAGTTAAACATCTCGCCTTTAGGCGATTACTTTAGTTTTGTATATTATAGACAACTGTTCGACCAAGATTCATTTCAGTTGAAAAAAATTATTTTGAGTTAGTAATACTGTGACTTTGAGTTACGGTGTTACTCAGGTTGGTTACTTTAGTCGGCTTTAGCCGAAAATCAAACCCTTCGCCTTTAGGCGATGGTAGTTTAGTTTTTTGCCATATACTAAAGTTTTTATCAAAAAAAATGTTTTATATGAAAATTTATATTAACTTTGCAATTCAAAGTGCTTTTTAAAATGAAAGAAAAAAATTATTTACAAGATCTATCCGATATTAAAAATATAATGAATCGTTCTACTCGGTTTTTGAGTTTGAGTGGCTTATCTGGTATTCTAGCAGGAATTTATGCATTGATTGGTGCATATTTAGGAAAAACCGCATTACAAAATGCTGGTTTTTATAATTATAGTCAAAATACAATAAACCCAAATAATTTAGAATTTAAATTGGTCGGAATTGCTTTAGGAGTTGCATTTTTATCCATCATAACTGCATATATTTTAACCAAAAAGAAAGCAAAGAAACAAGATGTAAGAATTTGGAATACTACAACAAAACGCTTATTGTTTCATTTTATGATTCCGTTACTAACTGGTGGTATTTTTAGTTTAATCTTATTACATCAAGGGCTTTATGGTTTTGTTGCACCAGCAACCTTAATTTTTTATGGCTTGGCAGTTTTAAACGCAAGTAACTATACTATTAGTAATGTAAAATATTTAGGTATTGCTCAGATTATATTAGGCTTAATTGCTATGAATTATATTGGTTATGGTTTGTACTTTTGGGCAATTGGCTTTGGAGTTTTTCATATTATTTATGGTGTTCTAATGTATTTTGTGGTAGAAAAAAAGGATTTGAATTAATAGTTTTGATATAGATTACATAGATGTTCTCAAATAGAAAACACTAATTAAAATACATAATATTAATTTTTAAGGAAAAGTAAATAGCTTTAAAATGAAAAAAATAACTGTAATAATATTGCTTATAAATCTTATTAGTTGTCAAAATAATAAACCAAAAATTGTACACAATAAGAATAATATTAAAATGGATTCTGTTAAAAAAGAATTAAATATAAATAAAGCGGATAATTCTAAAATTGTAGATTTACCTGTTCATTTTGAGAACACAAAATTTTTAATACATCCTATAGGTTATATAAACTTTCCTAAATCAAAAGGAAGATTAGCAAAATTTGAGAGTGGTAGATATTATAGTGGAAGTTATACGATTTCAAAAAATAATAGATTTCAAATATCTGGTAATATGAGTAATATAAAGTTTCAGTCTATAGACACAGAAACTACCTATGTCTTAACAGATAAAAACATATTAATAAAATCTATTTCGTTATTGAATGATTATTTTAAAAAAACAAATACTG
>JAMONN010000176.1 GCA_027065775.1 Flavobacteriaceae bacterium
TTTTTTGTTAATAATATTTTTAACCTAACATCATTAATAAGAGGTAAAAACTGTACATTTGTTTGTATATTTAAAAGGCATGTTTAATAGTAAATTATTCAAATCTAGAACAAATTATGTGTTTGATTATAAACCACGGTTTTATGATGAAAGGAAAGAACGAATTGAAAAGTTAGAAGAAAAATATCATAAAAATTCAAACGTTGTAATTGAAAAACCATCACTTTCAAGAACTAATTTGAAAAATGAGTGGAAAAGACATAAACACTTAGCACATGATAAAAAAGCAAACAGACGATTAATTATTATCATAACAATATTAGTTGGCATTGTTGCTTATGTATTTGACTTGCATACTATCATTAAATAATGGCGGATATCATACAATTATTACCCGATCATGTTGCAAACCAAATTGCTGCTGGCGAAGTAGTTCAAAGACCCGCATCTGTGGTTAAAGAATTATTAGAAAACGCCATTGATGCCAATGCAACTACTATTAAATTAATTATTAAAGATGCTGGTAAAGCATTAATACAAGTAATAGATAATGGTTCTGGTATGAGTGAAACCGATGCCAGATTATCTTTTGAACGTCATGCAACTTCCAAAATAAAAAAGGCCGATGATTTGTTTAATCTACAAACCAAAGGTTTTAGAGGCGAAGCATTAGCAAGTATTGCCGCAATTTCTCAAGTTGAATTAAAAACCAAACAAGAAAATAAAGAATTAGGAACGATTCTTAAAATTGAAGGTTCTAAAATTGTAGTGCAAGATGTTATTTCAACACCAAAAGGAACAAGTATTTCGGTTAAAAATCTTTTCTTTAATATTCCTGCAAGACGAAATTTTCTAAAATCTACTGCCGTAGAAACGCGTCATATTATAGATGAATTTCAACGTGTTGCTTTGGCGCATCCTAACATTGCGTTTTCTATGCGACATAATGATAATGAAATCTATCATTTATCTAGCGATAATTTAAGACAACGAATTATAGGCATTTTTGGCGACCGAATTAACGACAAATTAGTACCAATTAATGAAATAACCGATTTGGTTAAAATCACAGGTTTTGTTACAAGTCCTAAATTTGCTAAAAAGAAAAGAGGCGAACAATTCTTTTTTGCTAACAATCGTTTTATAAAAAGTAATTATCTAAATCATGCAGTTGCAAATGCTTTTGATGGTCTTTTGGCGAGTAAATATCATGCTTCTTATTTTATTTTTTTAGAAGTAGATCCTAAAAGTATGGATATTAATATTCATCCCACAAAAACCGAAATAAAATTTGAAAACGAATCAGCAATCTATTCTATGATTAGAGCAACGGTTAAACACAGTTTAGGGCAGTTTAACATTGCGCCTTTGTTAGATTTTAACCGAGACAAAAGTATGGATGTACCTTATAGTTATAAAGATAAATTAAAATCTACGCCAACTATTTCTGTTAATCCTGATTTTAATCCGTTTAAAACGGAAAGTAATTACCAAACTAGAAATGTGACACCAAATCCCGAAACTTCGGGAGGAAATTGGGAATCGCTATACGTAAACACAAAAGATACTTCTGTTGATTTTGATACCTTAGCCAATACAATTGAAAGTAATTTTTCTCAGACCAAATTATTTGAGGATACTACTAATTCAGGATTAAAAACATACCAAGTTCAAAATAAATACATTGTAAGTACCATAAAAAATAGTTTACTGTTAATTCATCAAAATTTAGCACACCAACGTGTTTTATACGAAGAATTATTAACAAAAATAACAGTAGAAGAAATTGGCAAACAACAATTATTAATACCAATAGAAATTGATTTCTCT
>JAMONN010000177.1 GCA_027065775.1 Flavobacteriaceae bacterium
TGAAAACGTTTATAATAACATTTATTATTTGATTGATGAATTGTTTTACTCTGAGGAATTTCAATAACTAATACAAAATTGTTATCTGAAATATCAATATCATACATTTTATAATCTTGAATTCTTGGTTGAATTCTTGAATTCATCATTTGCTCAATCCATTCTACACTAATAATACTTCTGTCAATTGGGTGTAAGCTTTTTGCTTTTCCTTTATCATTTTGATTAGAATATTCCTCTATTCCATAAATTATTGTACCACCATTAGAATTTGCAATTGCAGTAATATCTTTTGTAAATTCATTTATTTCTTTATCTCCTTTCTTTAAGAGGTTGTATAAAGTATCAGCACGTTTAAATTCTAAATTATTTGTTTCACGTAATTTATTCTTTATTATTTCATCTAAAGCTTTTCTGTTCATTTTTTTATTTTATACTTTTTTCTAATTTCCATGGTTTATTATCAACTTTGAATTTCTCATTAATTCACTTCATTTTGCTTATTTCTCTAATCTTTAGCAAAAGATATTCAACGGAATTCTTTCAGTACTCTGATTAAGCACAACATAAAGATAAGTTCAGTTTTAATTGAATTTATCAACTGTTTAATTTAGTAAAGGTAGCGAAAATAAATGATAAAGTCAAATAACCAAATTAACGAACATTAACGAACTTCTAATTTATAACCAACACCATGAACATTAACAATATTTACATTATTATCGTGTTCAAATTTCTTTCTGAGCTTAGAGATAAATGCATCTAAACTTCTGCCAACAATAACGCCATTATCTTCCCAAACTTCTTTTACCAATAATTCGCGTTTTACAACTTGGTTTTTATTTTCACTTAAAATCGAAATTATTTCACATTCCTTTTTGGTTAAATTAATAGTTATATCTCTAATTATTAAACTATTTTGATTTTCGTAAAAATGATATTTCCCAAGAGGAATATAATCTTTGTTTTTAGAACTTTCTTTAGTTATTTTTCTCTTACGTAATAATAACAAACCAATAAGAATAATTGGTAAAAGCCATAAAAAAGCAGTCTTCTTTTTAATATTTTTTTCAAAAATAACTTGAATAATATAACAGTCTAATGGTAAATTTCTACCTCTACATGGTATAATATTTTTTTCTTTCGCTGTTTTTATTTGATAACTGTACATAACTTCACTTGTTAAACAGTTTCTAACTTCAATAATATAATTTTTGGGTAAATTGGTGTTTTTAAAATTTTTGAAGATATTTTTTAATAAACCATCTGGATTAATTTCTAATTGCTTTTGAAATGATAATTCATATTTATTTTCTTCTAATTTTTTAATTGGTAATACCAAAGATGTACTGTCTTTATGTTGCAATAATAAATCATGACCAACTGCTCTTAAAACCACTTTAATTTCTTCTGTTTTAAAATCGGTATCACTTTTTACATTACAATTTACAAACGTAAATAGAATGGTTATAAAAGTAAATATTAAAAAGATGTTTTTAAATTTCATTTATTAAGAAATATTTTACATTATCGGTAAAACTATAAAAATTAAACAATTTTACATTCGATTTTATAAAATTTTACACTTTTTTTACATTGTTAACTACAAAGTATCTCTTAAGTAGTTTTACTTTTACAAAAATATTATTCATCTTTAAACCATAAGAAAATGAGGAAGTTAACCCTAATTTTAATAATAGTATTTATAAGTTTTTCCTTTTATTCAATCCAAAAACAAACGGAAAACAATAAAACGGATAAACCAACAATAGATAATGAGTTTACAATTAATGATGACTATTACAACTTACATTTTTCAGTTGAGAATAAAGCAAACCAAAAACCAATTTTAGTAATTGTTATAGAATTAAAAAAGGATGCTCATTATATTTCACCGTTTGCAAAATTAGATTTTACAGGTAAATTTTACATGGATTTAGGTAGCTATAAAGACGTTGATTTTAAAAGTGAAATTATAGAAACACCACGTTCAGAAGAAACATATAACAATGCAGGACATCCTGTAAATTTGATTCATATAAACACTACATATAGACAAGAGTTAAACATAAAAACACTACAGAATTTTGAAGTATTCGGGCGAGTTCGGTTTACCATTGAACCACGTTGTACTTTAGAAGAACATCCTTTTATGATATCTTTTAAAGATGGAAAGTATGAA
Organism: Flavobacteriaceae bacterium; assembly: GCA_027065775.1. GTDB lineage: Bacteria > Bacteroidota > Bacteroidia > Flavobacteriales > Flavobacteriaceae > S010-17. The sequence goes on from JAMONN010000177.1 coordinate 2,183, forward strand.
ATATCATCACCTAAATGCTAAAAAATATTCATTATGAAAAATCTATCTCTAATAGTATTAACGACCTTAATAATTTCTTGTAACTCACAAGAAAAAAAAGTGAATTCTTCAAAAGAAATAGACCTAGTTGAGAAAAATATAGATTCTCAAATTGGAGAATATGTTGTTAAAATATTTGAAGATTCTAAAGGTAATTTGTGGTTTGGAACTCTCGCAAAAGGAGTGGCAAAGTATGATGGTAAAACACTTAAATATTTAAATACTAAAGATGGTTTACCATCAAACAGAATTACTGGACTTGTAGAAGACAAAAAAGGGAATATGTGGTTTGGTTCAGATGTAGGTTTATCAAAATATGATGGTAAAACTTTTGAGCTGTTTACCGAAGATGATGGTCTTTGTGATAATATGATTAGTGGTTTATTTATAGATAGCAAAGGCGTGTTTTGGGTTAGAACTTGGAATGGATTATGTCAATTTGATGGAGAGAAATTTACACGCATTCAAATTCCAAATCCTATTATTGAAACTAAAATTAATGAAGATACTAAAGGTTGGATAACTGAAATAATGGAAGATTCTAAAGGTAATATTTGGATTGGTAGAGATGGCTATGGTGCTTGTAAGTATAATAACGGCGTATTTGCGCATTATACAACAAAAGAAGGATTGCACTCAAATAATATTACAGAAATAACAGAAGACAAAGAAGGCAATATTTGGTTTGGCACTAGAGTAAATGAAAGAGATAACCCAGATCCTAAAAAACGATTTGGTAAAGGTGGCGTTAATAGATTAGACAATAATACAATCATTTCTTTTCCAGAAATAAAAGGATTTAATAATGGTGATGTTTATAATATATCTAAAGATAATTCAGGAAATATATGGATTAGCACTACAAAAAATGGCGTGTATAAATTTGATGGAAAAAATTTTATAAATTATAAAATCCCTATTTCAATAATGAGTATGAAGAAAGATAAAAAAGGGAATATGTGGTTTGGTGGTGCTGGTGGTTTATATAAAATCAACTTAAAAGGAGAAATTCTAAATGTTACCCAAAAGGATCTTGGAATTAAAAGATAAAATCACTTTTTTATATTCCGATAGAACAACTTTTAAGAAATAAAGCAATACAATTAGGTTATAGTTTATAATGGCGTTTAAAAAACTAACCACAAGGGTCACAAAGATTTACACAAAGTGCACAAAGAAAAATATACCGTTCAACTTTGTGAACTTAGTGCTTTCCTTGTGTTCTTTGTGGTTAAAACACATATTAGTTATATTAAACTATAACCTACAATTAAAACTAATTTATATATGAAATCATCATTAAACATCATTTTATTAAGTAGTATTCTAATAGTATTTTTCTCTTGTAAAGGTCAAGTCAAAACAACTATACCAAAAGAAAATACGGTTATAAACAATACTAACATTTCTACAGTAAAAAACGAACCTTCTTTACTTACACCTCCAAGAATAAGTGATTTTGTACGTAGAATTTTTCAAGACAAAAAAGGAAATATTTGGTTTGGTACAAATGGCGATGGCGTAATTCGTTATAATCGCAATTCTCTTGAATATTTTTCTATAAACGAAGGTTTTGGTGGTGTTGCAGTAAGAGGAATTGTAGAAGATAAAGAAGGAAATATCTGGTTCGGAACCGAAAGAGGATTAACCAAATACAACGGAAAAACGTTTACTAACTTTACCGAAAAAGATGGTTTAGTTGGTCATAATATTTGGAGTCTTTTTATAGACAGTAAAGATATTATTTGGATTGGCACTATGCAAGGTGTAAGTAAATTTAAAGGCAAAGTTTTTACACCTTTTAATCTTCCAGATACTAAACCAGATTATTTAAGAGGTGTTACAAGTACTAAAATAATACACAGTATTATGGAAGATAGCAAAGGCAAAATGTGGTTTGGTACAAATGGTGGTGCTTTTATTTATGATGGAAAAAAGGTAACAACCCTTTCTGAAAAAGACGGATTGGCAAACAACGCAGTTAATGCTGTTTTAGAAGATAAAAATGGCAATTTTTGGTTTGCAACACATCATGAAGGAATAAGTCGTTATGACGGAAAAACGTTTACCAATTTCACAAAAGACAATGTTATTAAAGGTAATGAAGTCTGGAGTATTTATGAAGATAAAAAAGGAAATATCTGGTTTCCTGCAGAAAATCATGGTGTATATCGCTATAACGGAAAGTCATTTACAAATTTTACCGAAAAAGATGGTTTAACAACCAATGCAATACAATGTATTTTTGAAGACAAAGAAAAAAGACTTTGGCTTGGCGGTTGGATGGGACTTTTTAGATATGATGGAAAAACTATTTTTCCTGTTTCTGAAAATGGACGCTGGGAATAAAAACTTTGCTACTTAGCACCTTTGCGAGATAAAAAACCGTTCTTTGCAAAAAAAAAGAAGTTTTGACAAAAAAAAATCATATAGAATTAATGGCTCCTGCAGGTAATTTTGAATCCATGCAAGCCGCTTTAGACAATGGTGCAGATTCCATTTATTTTGGCGTAGAGCAACTAAACATGCGTGCTAGAGCATCTATTAATTTTACTTTAGACGATTTAGATGAAATTTCTAGTCGTTGTCAAGAAAAAAATGTTAGAACGTATTTAACCTTAAATACCATAATTTACGATCACGATTTATCGATTATAAAAACCTTAATTAAAAGAGCCGTTAAAGCAAATATTACAGCAGTAATTGCCATGGATCAAGCGGTTATTCAAGTAGCGCGTTCTGAAGGAATGGAAGTGCATATTTCTACACAAATAAACATAACCAACATAGAAACATTAAAGTTTTATGCCATGTTTGCGGATACTGTTGTGTTAAGTAGAGAACTTAGTTTAAGACAAGTAAAACACATTACGCAACTTATAGAAAAAGACAAAATAAAAGGACCAAGTGGTAGATTAATAGAAGTAGAAATTTTTGGTCACGGAGCGCTTTGTATGGCAGTTTCGGGTAAATGTTATATGAGTTTACATTCTGCAAATTCTTCTGCAAATCGTGGTGCTTGCAAGCAAAATTGTCGAAAAAAATATACCGTAATCGACCAAGAAACTGGTTTTGAAATGGAATTAGATAATGAGTACATTATGTCGCCAAAAGATTTATGTACTATCGATATTTTAGATCAAGTTGCAGATGCTGGAATAAAAGTTTTAAAAATTGAAGGTAGAGGTCGAGCACCAGAATATGTGGCTAAAGTTATAAAATGTTATCGTGAAGCAATTGATAATATTGCAGAAGGAACTTTTGATAAAGAAAAGGTCATTAATTGGATGAAAGAATTAGACAAGGTTTATAATCGTGGTTTTTGGAACGGTTATTATCTAGGTCAAAAATTAGGTGAATGGTCTAAAGAATCTGGTTCTCATGCCACACAGAAAAAAGTGTTTTTAGGTAAAGGAATTCATTATTTCCCGAAAGCAAAAGTAGGTGAATTTAGAATTGATGCATACGATTTAAAAATTGGTGATACCATTTTAATTACTGGTCCAACAACAGGTGCAAAAGAAATGGAATTAACTAAAATGTTTGTAAACGATGAAGAAAAAGAAATGGCTACCAAAGGTGATTCTGTAACATTAAAATTAGATTTCAGAATTAGAGAATCGGATAAATTATATAAGATTGTTAAAACGGAATTTGCAGAGAAGTAGCACACAGAACTCGCAGATTTCACAGAAAAATTATTCATGCAATTCTGTGAAATCTGCGGGTTCTGCGTGAAAAATTATCAAAGAAATGATCATAATAACACTTCAAAGAAAAAAATGTATTGGTTGCAACTACTGTGTAGAGTTTGCACCAGAGCAATATCGTATTTCTAAAAAAGATGGTAAATCGGTATTGTTACAATCCGTTGAAAAACGAGGATTTCACACGCTTAAATCTCCAGACGAATCTATTTTAGATGCAAATATAAAAGCGAAAGAAGCCTGTCCTGTAAAAATAATTTCGGTGAAACAAGTATAAAATTGGAACACGGATAACACGGATTTAGACAGGTAATCACAGATTTTCTTTGTAAATCTACTTTTATCTTTGTAAATCTCTGAGTAACAAACTAATCATGCAACCAAAAAGTAAGTGTTGCAAATGCAGCGATAATTAGAATAATTATTGAAGCAACTTTCCAGATATTTTTATAATAATGCTTTTGATGTTTTTTATCCTTTGCATACGCGAAAAACATTGCAATTGCAAATACAATTATAAAAGCGATTGTAAAAATTATTCTTCCTGTTGTAAACATATTGTATATTTATCGGCAAATGTAATAGATTCTAAAAAAGTATTATGAGTAAAAACGCAATTATTTTCGGAGCAACATCAGGTATAGGTAAAGAACTAGCTAAATTATTAGTTAATGATGGGTATCATGTTTTAATAACAGGTAGGCGATTAGAAAAATTAAAGGAAATTAAAGCAAGCAATCCCGATAGTTATAGCATTAAACAAAATGATATTACAGATATTGATGCTTGCGGAAAATTGTTTGAAGAATTAAAATTTGATAAAATTGACTTAATCGTAGTTAACTCTGGTACTGGTGGAGCAAATTACAAACTAGAATGGGAAACTGGATTATCTACCATAAAAACAAATGTTTTAGGAAATACACGTATGTTTCAATTGGCATATAACTATTTTAACAAACAAGGTTATGGACATTTGGTTGGTGTAACTTCTATTGCATCTATTAGAGGTAATCGACATGTGCCAGACTATTTTGCTTCTAAAGCATTTCAGTCAAGTTACCTAGAATCTCTTTGGATGAAAGCAAATCGAAGTAAAAAAAACATATCAGTAACTAATATTTTACCAGGTTATGTAGAAACAAAAATGGCAACAGGTAACACCTTTTGGAAAGCGCCATTAGATAAAGCAACCAAACAGATTTATACTGCAATAAAACGAAAAAAAAAGAAAGCATATATAACCAAACGTTGGCGCTTAGTTGCATTTTTATTAAGACTTGCTCCTGCTAGTTTGGTTAATAAATATTTTTAGAAATTCGTAAATTTATAAGAGTACAAAGTTTACAAGTTACCTTTAAAAGGGATTAATTTTTAAGACTGCACAACTCCTAAAGTATACAATTGTTCCATTGTAATAACGATGTAGTTTATCGAATACTTTCACATCCTTTTGTTGAAATTGAACAAGTAAGTTCTTCAGAAATCATGAATTTAATAGGAACAAATTTGATAAATTTTAGACTTTTCTAAAAAATAACGATTATAAAAAGTTTTATAACGCATATAAACTGCTTTGTAAATTAATAAGTGTTTAGATGTAGTTTGGCCTAACTTTAAATAATTATGTATGACTTGCACAAATCCTTTAATAATCGAAGAAAATCTAATATTGAATTTATTTTTTAAGCAAGACATGACAAAAGTTATTCCTTTAAAAAGTAGAAAGGTTCTTAATTCTGCAAATTTAATTAAAGTAGAATTAATATTGTTAATGAAACAATTAAAAGCTAAAACTCAAAACCAAATAGCAATTTAACAATTGTCTATTTAACTCAATTCTATATCAAATTGTGTTAATTTTTTAAATTGCTCTAATCTGTTTTTTATTTCTTGTTGTGTTAAATTAACCATTCTTTCTGTACCAAATTTTTCTACACAAAAAGAAGCTAAATTAGAACCATAAATTACCGCGTTTTTCATATTTTCAAACGAAATATTACCCGTTTTTGCAAGATAACCTGTAAAACCACCAGCAAAAGTATCGCCAGCACCAGTTGGGTCAAAAACCTCTGCTAAAGGTAATGCTGGAGCGTAAAACATATTACCTTCGCTAAATAATAATGCGCCGTGTTCTCCTTTTTTAATCACCACATATTTTGGTCCCATTTCATGAATTTTCTTTGCCGCATTTACTAAGGAATATTCACCACTTAATTGCCTTGCTTCTTCGTCATTAATTGTAATAATATCAATTTTTTTAATGACCGCTTTTAAATCCTCTAAAGCAATATTCATCCAAAAATCCATAGTATCTAAAACAATTAATTTTGGTTTTGAAGTCATTTGGTTAATTACACTCATTTGTACACCAGGATGTAAATTACCTAACATTACAATTTCAGCATCTTTAAAATTTTCTGGCACAACAGGATTAAAATGCTCTAAAACATTTAATTCTGTAATTAAAGTATCACGAGAATTCATATCGTTATGATATTTACCAGACCAAAAAAATGTTTTACCATCTTTTATAATCTCTATACCTGTTGTATCGATATTTCTATCGTTTAACATGTCTAAATATTCTTGTGGAAAATCACCACCAACAACCGAAACTATACCTGATTCTATTCCAAAATTACTAGCGGATAAACTAATATAAGTTGCTGCTCCACCAAGAATTTTATCTGTTTTACCGAAAGGAGTTTCTATGGCATCAAAAGCTACAGTTCCTACTATTAAAAGTTTGCTCATATATTTAGTCTTTAGTCTTTGGTCTTTAATTTTTAGTCTTAACTTTGCAAAAATAAGTTTTAATAACGATTATTAAAGAAATAGTTTTAAAAATAACCTAAAATCTAAAAGAATAGATGACTATTAAAGAATTACAAGAAGAAAT
>JAMONN010000178.1 GCA_027065775.1 Flavobacteriaceae bacterium
AGAAGAAACTCTTAAATCTTACAAAAGGAATTTCAGAATCAATAGATGATGAAATAATGAATCTTTGGATTATAGAAAACATAACTATTCTGCTACAATACAAAAGTCAACCAATGTTTGAATTTTCTCTTTTCGTGACAAAAACCACAGAAAAAGACGTTGATAGAACTTCCAGGCAAAGTGGAAATATAACTGAATTACTTAAAACAGATTTGAGTACTTTATTTTTAGAGCAAGAAGATTCAAAAATAGAAAATATTGACGATGATGGAATAATAAGTTATGTCAAATACTATTATGAATTAAATCCTGCCGAATTTAAAGTTTTCAATCAATTAGAAATTCAACAAGGAGGCAATGAAAAAGACCATTCCTTCCAAAAAGGAACAAACTTAACTTTTACTTCTTCCGAGGATATTTCACTAATAAATATGGTTGAGATTGCTGAAAAGTTAATTAAGATGTATGGATCTGATAATGGTGGAACTGAAGAACTTGAAATACACGAATTGGACATATTGGAAAATAGACAAAATTGGACAGGAAGAAGTTGGGGATTTAATGAAATACACGGAATATACGATGTCGATAATCCAAAAGAACAACCATCCTATTCAGTTTGGTTAAGTTATGATGAATATGATTCTGGATTTACTTTATCAATAATAAGTTATAATAATCTGAAAGAATATTTTGTGGCAGAATAAAACGTGTGGCATCAGTATAAGCAATAATGGGTAATTGTTTAATTCGAAGTTCGTTTTACAAAACGAAGCCTGCAAAATTTTTCAAATTTTGCTTTATTATTTTTGAATTGAAAAAATTCAAAAAATTGTGTTACTTTTACAATACGAAGTAAGAGCATTTTAAACCATTACTGCTCATACTGTAACGGAAAAGCGCAATTACACAATACAGGTTAATTATGTCTACTCATTAAAACAAATATTTATTATTTCTCCAAAACAATAGTAACAGGTCCATCATTAATTAAAGCAACTTTCATATCGGCACCAAAAACACCTGTGCTTATTTTTTTGTCAAAATCAGCTTCGAATTGCGAAATAAATTGTTCGTATAAAGGTATGGCAATTTCAGGTTTTGCTGCTTTAATATAACTTGGTCTAGTACCTTTTTTGGTATTCGCTAATAAAGTAAACTGACTTACCACAATTACGTCACCATCTATATCTTTTACGGACAAGTTCATTTTGCAATTTGCATCATTAAAAATTCGCAGATTAATAATCTTATTAGTCAACCATTTAATGTTTTCTAGAGAATCTTCTTCGGCAATACCTAATAAAATTAATAAACCATGATTAATTTCGCTTACTATTTTATTATCAATTGTTACAGAAGCTTCGCTTACTCTTTGTAGAATTATTTTCATTTGAATGTAGATTCTTACAGATTTTTGACACTATTTTATTTTCGTTTTTCGCTAATCCCTAAAATCAAAACTCATAACCAACCACACGATAATGTTCACTTTCGCCATTAATGATTTGTAAATAACTTTGGTATCTAGATTTTGCAATTATGCCTTTTTCTAAAGCATCTTTTACAGCACATTTTGGTTCGTTTATATGTAAACAATTGTTGAATTTGCAACCTTGTTTTAGTTTAAAAAATTCTATAAAATAATCACCAATTTCTTCTTTTTCAAAATCGACAAGTCCAAAACCTTTAATGCCAGGCGAATCAATTATAAAACCACCAAAAGGCAATTCGAACATTTCGGCAAAAGTAGTAGTATGTTTACCTTGTTTATGTTGTGTAGAAATTTGTTTGGTTGCTAATTTTAATTCAGGAAAAATTGCATTTGCAAGCGTAGATTTTCCAACACCAGAATGACCAGCAAACAAACTCACTTTATGCTTCATGATTTCTTTTAACTCGTCGATGTTAGTGTTTTCAATAGCAGAAATATCCAAACAAGTATAACCAATATCTTGGTAGATGTTTTTTAATTTTTCTTTATCTAATGTCGTTTCTTTTGTATGTGTATCGACTTTATTAAATAATAAAATTACGGGTATATTGTATGCTTTTGCACTAGCTAAAAAACGATCGATGAAACCTGTAAAAGTTTTCGGATTATCAATAGTAATCAATAAAAAAACTTGATCAATATTAGAAGCAATAATATGTGTTTGTTTAGAAAGATTTACCGATTTTCGGATAATGTAATTTTTTCTATCGTGTATATTGTAAATAATACCATTTTCTGTAGTCTCTTCTATTTCAATATCAACAATATCACCAACAGTAACAGGATTAGTGCTTTTAATCCCTTTAATTCTAAACTTACCTTTAATACGGCAGTTTATTGTTTTTTTTTCGGTTTTAACAACATACCAACTACCTGTAGATTTAATAACAACTCCTTGCATAAAGCAAAACTAATCTATTTGTATTACAATTTTCATAATAACATTAAAAACATAAACAGATTTTTTATAGACAGAAAGGCGAATTATGGTTAAACTTCAGTAACCATTCAACTCAGGTAAAACGTATGTTTTTCTAAAATATTTTCTTATAAAGTCGCTAAGATGCAAAGATTGTGATGGTTTGTAAAGCGTAAAAATTTGTTTCGTAAACTATAAACAGCAACTTAATATTTTCTCTTTGTGTCCTTGCGACTTTGCAAGATTAAAAGTAAAGTATGAGTTTGTCTTACCTATATTCAACTAATACAATGATATATTTTAAATAAATATATTATCTTTGTTGTCTAATTAATTAGTTCTCTAGCATACAGCTAATTAAATAAATTTTAAACTAATTGGGTTATGGTTAAATTTGGTGAAATAATAAATTCAAATGCTCCTACATTAATCGATTTTCATGATGAAAATGAAAAATCGTTATTACAAAACGTTTTAAGCGATGTTGCTGCTGCTTTAGGTGATAAAGCAAGAGTCATTAAAATCAACATTTCTAAAAACGAAACATTAGTAAATGCTTTAAGGATAAAAGGCAACCCAACCTTTATCATCTACAAAAATGGCGAAATGAAATGGCGTCAATCTGGTCAGCAAGATGCTACTACGTTAATTAATTTAGTGGAACAATTTGTTTAAGTTAGTAAAATTGTTTTCCAATTAACAGTTATAGTTTTGCTAAGAAAAAATTTAGTCTTGCGTCTTAATGAGAAGTAGTCATAATATCTTTTATCAGACAACAATATTACGTAATTAGTAACATCATTTTTCAAAAAGGGGAAAATCACCCATAAATTTTCAGGAAATACCCTTATAATTTAATTGTTAACTCGACATACTTTTGTCCTGCTAGTTAATCAATTAAAATATAAAATTATGATGGCATTATTAGAATCCCCTATAATAAAAAACTTTGAAACTCCAAACTGTAAAGTAAGAACTTTAAATCCAATTGAAAAAGATGTAATTAAAAGTGTGATTGGTAATGATCCTGAAATTCCCGAAACAATTTACAATCGTATTCAAGAAAGTTTAAATAATGGTAAAAACGTAAATGCAATTTTAAAGTTAACAACCGATGATGGAAATACCTATTGGACTATTAATAGGTTTGAACCAAGTATTGCTAATAATTTTAAATCTTCTTTTTCTGTAAAAACTAAATTTACAACAAAAGAATGTATCGAGAAAACGCAAAAATTGTATCATGTTTTAAATATGATAGAAACTGCCGTAAATAACAAATATGCGGACAAATACTTAGAAGGATTTTTAGAAGAAAAATGTATTAATTTTAATGAAATCGCAGCATTTTATTCGTAATATAAGAAGAGTTACTTAAGCAATATGCCTTTTTTATTAAGAATGTTAACCATTCGTAAAGCGCTTATTTTAATAGTATTCTTTTTAAATAAAAATGTTTTTTCAAATAATTTGTTTTCAGCAAAAAAAGTGATTTTAAATTCATTATTTAAAACCAAAACTTCGTCTTGCATAAATTCAATTTTGACGCCAGATTTTGCAGGTAATAATTCTACTTTATGTCGCATTTCTGAAGTTTCTCTAGTGTCATTAAAACCTTTTGATTTTATTAAAACCATTTCTATAGCAATGTCTTTATCGTTAATTAGATAAACATTCCAATCATTTGTTTTAAAAATTTCATTGTAGTCATGAATTACAGCTAAATAAACATTTTCTACTTTTGGTATTTTAATATCTTTTTTCATGATAATTTTTCTGCTAATTCTTTACCAACTAAACTGCCAATAGCAACTCCCATTCCGCCTAATCTAATACCGCAAAACACATTGTTAGAAATTTGTTTTACAATAGTTTTTTTCTGATTGCCAATTCCCATAATGCCAGACCAACAATGTTCAATTTCAAAATTTGTATTTGGCAAAATTACTGTTTTTAAAATTTCTTTTAATTTATTTTGGATGATTTTTGTTTGTCCAAACTCTGTAGTTTCTTCGGTTTTAAAATCAAGATTTCTTCCACCACCAAATAAAATTCGGTTGTCAATATTTCTAAAATAATAATAACCTTTATTTAAATGAAAAGTACCTTTTATATGTAAATCTTCAATCGGTTTGGTAATAATAACTTGTGCTCTTGCAGGTTTAATTTTTTCATTTAAAAGTGAATTTGCAAATCCGTTTGTAGCAATAAATACTTTACCTGTATTAAAAGTAAAATCATTATTAAGTTCAATACTCACTTTGTTATGGTCTTTAATATTAGTTACTTCAGTATTATTTAAAATTAAAATATCATTTTTAACTGCTTTCTTTAATAAAGACTGCATCATTAAACCAGTATCAATTTGTCCTTCAAATTTATTAAATGCTAGTTGTTTATTTGTTTTTTTAAATCCGAATTTATTATCGACAAAAGAAAAAACAGATTCCTTAAAAATCGGATATAATAATTGATTTATTTTTTGACATTTTTCTCGGCAATTTTCAAATTCTTTATCGGAATTATAAATTTCAAAACCACCAAATTGTTTAAAATCAATATTACTATCACCTATGTTTTTTCGTAATAATTCTAATCCGTCCCAACGTTTTTGAATTAGATTTAATACTTCTTGTTCGGTATGATTTTGTAAATCGTCTATAATTTCCGATAACGATCCAAAGCAAGAAAAACCAGCGTTTTTAGTACTCGCACCATTTGGTAAAATTCCTTTTTCTAGAATTAATATTTTACTTTTTGGATGTAATTCTCGTAAGCGTAAAGCAGTTGATAAACCAACTATGCCGCTACCAATTACTGTAAAATCAATATTCGAAAACCAAGATTCTATTTCCCAATAACTAAAATTCATAAGTGGTGTTTTGAAAATGCAATTTACGATTATTAATTTTTGTGATAAAATTCTATTCTAAAAAAAAGGTTATTAAAACACCAAAAATATAATTCTAAGATTTATCTATAGGGTGTTTTTCTTTTAACACGTTATTTATTTATACAAACCAATAACTTATTATTTTGACAAATCAGACTTCTAGATTAAGTACATTAAAAGCATTTATTAAGCAATTTTTAATCATATCTTTTGTGGTAAGATTAGTGTTTTGTTTTTGGTCTTTTAGTAGTTTAGATTTCGGAATTATACATTTTTTCAGAACTTTTTCCATAGGTTTATTTTTTGATATTGGTGTTATTTCATTTTTTGCGATACTATATATTTTGTACCTAATTCTTTTTCCTAATAAATTTATTGGTAGTTTAATAGATAAAGTTTTCACTTATTTTTTCTATTTTATAACTACGTTAATAATTACATTTTCATTTTTTGCTGAATTTACTTTTTGGGAAGAATTTCAGAATAGATTTAATTTTATTGCAGTTGATTATCTTATTTATACTTACGAAGTTGTTCAGAATATCAACCAATCTTATCCGATACCATTATTATTGTTAATTATATTTTCTTTGGTATTTTTGCAATATTATATTTTAAAGAAGCGTGAAGTTTTTACAAACACATTTTCTTCACAAAGAACATCTAAACAGCGAATTTTATTAATAGCAGGTTTGTTAGTGCCAATATTTTACGGTTTATTTATTAGCAATACACATGCAGAATGGTCAAAAAACAGATACGAAAACGAAATATCTAAAGCAGGTATTTACTCTTTCTTTTCCGCATTTAGAAATAACGAATTAAGTTATAAAGATTTCTACAAAACACAAGATATAAATACTTCATTTAGTTTATTAAAAACAAATTTAAAAGAACAAAATGACACCTTATTTTCAAAAGATAAATTTAGTATTCATAGAAGTATAAAAAGGTATAAACCAGAAATAAAACCAAATGTAATTTTCATTTGTTTAGAGAGTTTTAGTGGTTCATTCATGAAACATTTTGGAAATAAAAAAAGTATAACACCAACGTTAGATTCTTTAATGCAAAAAAGTGTTTATTTTGAAAATTTGTTTGCTAATGGTACAAGAACAATTCGTGGTATGGAAGCTATATTATTAGCTGTTCCGCCATCGCCAGGTAGAAGTATTGTGAAAAGAAAAAATAATAGAAACCTAAAAAACATAGGTGATGTGTTTAAAAATAAAGGTTATGATAGAACTTTTTATTATGGTGGTGATGGTTATTTCGATAATATGAATCAGTTTTTTGGAGGCAACGGTTTTGATATTGTAGATAGAGGTAGAGGTTATTTATTTGGCGATTCATTTACTGCAAAAAGAGCTAATATTGAAGATAATGAAGTGCAATTCGAAAGTGCTTGGGGCGTTTGTGATGAAGATGTTTTTACCAGAATGGTAAAAGATGCAGACGAAAAATTTAAAAACAATAAACCGTTTTTTAATTTTATTATGACCACTTCAAATCATAGACCTTACACTTATCCTGAAAATAAAATTGATATTCCGTCTGGTAAAAGTAGAAACGGCGCTGTTAAATATACCGATTACGCTATTGGCGAATTAATTAAAAATATTAAAAATAAACCATGGTATAGTAACACGGTAATTGCTATTATGGCTGATCATTGTGCAAGCTCTGCTGGTAAATGGGAATTAAATGTTGGCAAATATCACATACCAGCAATGTATATTAATTTACCAAATATGTCGCCTCAAAAAATTAAAAAACAAGCATCACAGATAGATTATTTCACCACTTTATTTGGTTATTTAGGATGGGAATACGAATCTGATTTTTACGGAAAAGATATCAATACAATTACCAATGACGAGCAAAGAGCCTTTATTGGTAATTATCGAAAATTAGGTTTGTTAAAAGGAAATGAATTAACTGTTTTAGGAGATCAAAAAAAGGTTAATTTTTATGCTTGGGATAAAAAAACGAATACATTAAAACCACAAGAAAATAACACCAATAAATTACAAGAAATAATTTCGTATTACCAGACAAATGATTACCGATATCAAAACAAATTAATGGAAAACAAAAAATAAGTATTTACTATTTTTGTTTTTTTAATAAGTATGCTCTTGTAAAATCCTCATTTAAAAACAGTAATCTATAATAATTAAATAGATTACTTTTTTTTGAAGAAGGAAAAAATTTTCTTCCTTTCACTGAGTTTCTACTCATTTTTTATAATATCATTTAATAGGTTTAAGAATAGAAATAAAAAATTAGTTGCACGTGCAACTAATTAAATATTTAATGTATATTTGCAAAATGAAATCTAAAAAAGATAAAATAGATTTTGAAAACTCCATCGCACCATGGTTAGGAAAAACAGTTAAAATTGTTGATTACTTTTTACAAGAAGAATTAATAAAAAACAACTTAGATTTAACCAAAGAGCAAATGATTGTATTGAAAAAACTACATGATAAAGATGGTTTAAATCAAAATGAGTTAGCATTTTTAACACTTAGAAATAAGTCTTCATTAACAAGGTTATTGGTTAAAATGGAAAAAAAAAATTATATAAAAAGAATACAATGTGTATGCGATAAACGTATAAACGAAGTGTTTTTAACTAATGAAGGCAAAGCAATATTTAAAAAAGTAAGGCCAACCATAAAGCATATTATTAATACTGTTGAAAAAAACATATCAATAACAGAAAAAGAACAGTTGATTAAAATATTACAAAAAATACAAATTAATTTAAATGCTGATTCAGCACATTTATAAATAAACATGAGAAAATTAGTAAGCATCCTTTTAGGTCTTGCATTAATTGTAGGAGCAATTTTTATTTCAAAAAAAATCATTGCAAATAAAAAGAAACCAAAACCTAAAGTCGAAAAAATCATAAAAACCGTTTTCACTCAAGTTGTAGAAAACAAAGATATTCCTATTACAATTACAACAAGTGGTAACTTAACTGCCAAGCATAAAATCGAAATTTTTGCTGAGGTTCAAGGTGTTTTAAAAATAGCTAGTAAAGAATTTAAATCTGGTACTAAATACCGAAAAGGAGAAACAATTTTACGTATTAATAACGATGAATTTTTTGCAAATTTACAATCTCAAAAAAGTAGTTTTAGCAATAGTATTATCGCCATAATGCCAGATATTAAATTAGATTACACAGCAGAATTTGACAAATGGAACGCTTATCTTAACAGTATTGATGTAAATAAATCCATACCAAAATTACCTATTTTTAATACGGATAAGGAAAAATATTTTATTTCGGGTAGAGGAATTAATACGGCTTACTATACTATTAAAAATTTAGAAGTAAAGTTGAGAAAATATAATTTACATGCACCATTTAGTGGTATTGTTACCGAAGCATTAGTCACACAAGGAACTTTGGTGCGTGTTGGACAAAAGTTAGGTGAATTAATAGATCCTAGCAAATATGAAATGGAAGTTT
>JAMONN010000179.1 GCA_027065775.1 Flavobacteriaceae bacterium
TTAGAAATCATAGTAGAATAATTAGTTAAATATTTGATTGTCAGAGTTTAAATATACTAATTATTCTGCTCTTTCTATGTTAAAATTACTCTTTTCTTACGTCGAACTGAGGTTACTAGTCAAGAGTAATAAAAGTCTTACTCATTTGGCTTACGAGAATGAATATTACGACCAAGCCCATTTTATTAAAGAGTTCAGAGAATTTACAGGGTTGACACCTAAAGAGTTTTACGGAGAGCACTTAAAAATGTCTTTGATTTTTGAAAATAATGATTAACCTTGTCCCATTTTTACAATTTTAAGTTTAATACTCTTCGCATCTTTGCATTGCAGTTTTGCAAAAAAACTTAAAATAATTAAAAATGAAAAATGTAAATCCAGTTGGTTGGTTTGATATTCATGTATCAAATTTAAACCGTGCAAAAAAATTCTATGAAACAGTATTTAACATAAAACTTACTGACCTACCACTTGAATGGGGAAATCAAGCACTTTTCCCTTTTGACCAAGAAAATTTAAATATTTCAGGTGCATTAGTTGAAAAAGCAGATTTTAAATCCAATAAAAATAATACTGTCGTTTATTTCGAAACAGAAGATTGTGTTGCAGAAGAAAACAGAATTGAAAAAGCTGGAGGAAAAATAATAAGACCAAAAATGTCTATTGGAGAATTTGGCTTTGTATCAATATTCATAGACTCTGAAGGAAATACTATCGGTCTTCATTCTCGAAAATAGCAACTAATGGCTTACAGCACTGAACTTGTAGATAAAGTAAGAGAGTATCTTGCTAAAACACTCAATATTGAAGTTGAAGAAAAAGAAATGTTTGCTATTTTGAATTTTATAGTAAATGGAAAAACCTGTATTTGTGTTAGTGATGATAAATTAATGCTACGTTTTAATCCAAAATTACAAGATAAACTTGCAGAAAAATATGGATACGAAACAATGTTAATGAAAGGTAAAGTCTATAAAGGTTATTGCTATATAAATCCAGAAGGTTTTGAAAAAAGGAAAGATTTTGAATACTATATAGACATTTGTCTTGAGTATAATAAAATATCAAAATCATCAAAGAAAAAACCAAAAGCAACGAATCGCTAACAAATGTATTTGGTTAAGAAAGTACAAATCATCAAGATTTGTGCTTTTTTTTGTGCATTTGTGCTAAATAGAAAGTAAGTTATATAGTTTCTCTCTACAAAACTAAAAACTTCCTTCTGAAAATTATCAAAAGGAAGTTTTTATATTTTAATATATAATATTTAAGTCTAAAACTCTTCTTCGCCTTCGCGAATTGGTTCTGTTTGTGGTGTAAAGTCTTGTCCACCCCAAAATTCTCCATTTTCATCAACTTTACTATAATCATAAGGCCAACGATGTACTTCAGGAATATCACCATACCAGTTTCCATGAAAATGTTCTACTGGTGCAGTCCATTCTAATGTGTTAGCACGCCATGGATTTTTAACTGCTCTTTTTCCTTTAAAAATACTAAAGAAAAAGTTTGCTAAAAATATAAGTTGTGCAATTCCACCTGCAATAGCAAACCAAGTAATTACAACATTAATATGTAATAAATCATCAAATAAAGGAAATGCTGCATTGTTAAAATATCTTCTAGGCAAACCTGCTAAACCTGTAAAATGCATCGGAAAAAACACACCATATGCGGTAATAACTGTTAACCAAAAGTGTAAATAACCTAAATTTTTATTCATCATTCTACCATACATTTTAGGAAACCAATGATAAACACCAGCAAACATTCCTAAAAGTGCAGAAATCCCCATTACTAAATGGAAATGTGCTACTACAAACATAGTATCATGTACGTTAATATCTAATGCGGAATCTCCTAAAATTAAACCTGTTAAACCACCAGAAATAAATACGGAAACCATACCTATTGAAAATAACATTCCGGGATTGAATTGGAGATTTCCTTTCCATAAGGTTGTTATATAATTAAATGCTTTTACAGCAGAAGGTATTGCAATCAATAAGGTTGTAAATGTAAATACAGATCCTAAAAACGGATTCATACCAGATACAAACATATGATGACCCCAGACTATGGTAGATAAAAATGCAATCGCAATTATAGAACCAATCATTGCTCTATAGCCAAAAATTGGCTTACGTGAATTTGTTGAAATTACTTCTGAAGTAATACCTAATGCTGGTATTAAGATAATATAAACTTCAGGATGACCTAAAAACCAAAATAAATGTTCAAATAATATTGGCGAACCGCCTTGATAATGTAATACTTCACCTTGAATAAATATATCTGACAAATAGAATGAAGTACCAAAACTTCTATCAAAAATTAATAATAATGCTGCCGATAATAATACCGGAAAAGAAACGACACCAATAATTGCTGTAATTAAAAATGCCCAAATTGTTAATGGTAATCTTGACATTTTCATACCTTTTGTTCTTAAATTAAGTATGGTAACAATATAATTTAATGAACCTAATAAAGAAGCCGCAATGAAAATTGCCATAGATACTAACCATAAATCCATCCCTAAACCAGAACCTGACATTGCTTGTGGCAATGCCGATAATGGCGGATAAATTGTCCAACCAGCACTTGCCATACCTGTATGTACAAAAATAGAAATAACCATTAATAAACTAGATAAGAAAAATAACCAGTAAGAAATCATGTTTAAAAAACCTGATGCCATATCTCTTGCACCAATTTGCAATGGTATTAATAAGTTACTAAATGTACCACTTAAACCAGCAGTTAATACAAAAAACACCATTATGGTACCATGAATGGTTACTAAACCCATATACATATCTGGTGTCATACCATCTTTTCCTAAAAAGGCTTCGATAATACTAAATTTTTGTTCGGGATATGCTAATTGTAAACGAAATAACATAGACATAAAACCACCGATTACTGCCATAATAATACCTGTAATTAAGTATTGCTTGGCAATCATTTTATGATCTTGACTAAAAATGTATTTTGTTATAAAAGTTTGTTTATGATCGTGTGACATATTCAAATTATGATTTGTGATTTGTTATTTTGTAATAGAAATTTAATCTAATTGTTTATTTTAAAACTTGTGCTAAGGTTTTCTTACTTGCTAACCATGTATTAAAATCTGCTTCGCTTTCCACTACAATTTTCATTTGCATGTTATAATGTGAGTTTCCACAAATTTTGTTACATAATAAAAGATAATCAAATTCATAAGGATCTAAAGCATCTTCTCCGCTAGCTACTAATTTTTCGCTTTTTGCTTTTCTTATTTCAGTAATACCTTTCATTTTCTTTACCATATCTTCGTTTTTACGCATTTCTTCCGTTGTAACTGAAGGCGTAAAACCCATATATGTTTTCATACCTGGCACACAATTCATTTGTGCTCTAAAGTGTGGCATGTAAGCAGAATGTAATACATCTTGTGAACGTAATTGAAAAATAATTTTTCTTCCTTTTGGTAAATGAATTTCTTTTAAAACAGTTTTATCATCTGCTGCGTTTTTATCAGTCATATCAACACCCATAGTGTTCATACCTTTTATATTTCTTACATTGGCATCTCCTAAGATATTATCTGTACCTGCATATCTTGCTTCCCATTGAAATTGTTTTGCATATAATTCAATATAAATAGGGTTTTGATCTTTATTTGTTACATCTGTAACCATATTCCAAGTCCAAATACCATAAATAATTAAAGCGGTTAATACCACTGTTGGAACAATAGTCCAAAACATTTCTAATTTATGACTATCTGCAAAAAATCTTGCTTTATAATTTTTATCTTTCCCTCTATATTTAAAGCTAAAGTAGAAGATTACAAACTGTAAAATAAATTGTATTATTAATATCAACCCCATAGTAAGCATAAACAAAGTATCTATATGTTCACCTTCTAATGATGCAGATAGTTTTGGTAATAATACCCATCGGCATTTATATAAAGAAACTGACATAATCAAATACAAAATCACCATTAAACCTAACATTAACCAACCGTTAATGTTGTTTTCTTTTTCAGTTGCTACTTGATTGCCTTTTAATAGACCAAGAAGTTTAACAATTTGCCAAAAAGCGACTGCTATTCCTACAAATATTAATATAAAAAATAATGCTTTCATTGATTTAATTTAATTGATTTCTTAATTTTAGAACTACTTCTAATTTAAATATTTTAATAGTGAAAATTTTCACTTTCTGTCATAAATGGATTTCCGACTGCTTGTAAAGGTACTTTTGCTAATGCTCTAAACACTATAAAAATAAATAAACCTAAAAAGAAAAGTATCGATGCAAATTCTGGAATACCAAAACTGTATTGATCACCAACTGTTGCAGGTGCAATTAATACAAAAATATCTGTATAATGACCAACGATAATTGATAAACCTGCTATCATAATAAACCAGTTTAATCGTTTAAAATCACTACTCATTAATATTAAAACTGGTAAAACAAAATTTAATACTAACATACTAATAAATGGTAATTGATAAGCACCTAATAATCTTGGTACAAAATATACTGTTTCTTCTGGTTGATTAGAATACCATTGTAACATAAATTGGTCAAACCAAAAGTATGTCCAAAAAATGCTAAATCCGAACATGAATTTTGCTAAATCATGTAAATGACTATTAGTTACTTGTGGTAAATAACCTTTACTTTTTAAGTAAATCGTTACCATTGCAATAGTGGTAATTGCTGTTACTAACATACTTGCTAATACATAGAAAGAGTATAATTGACTAAACCAGTGCGGATCTAAAGACATTAACCAATCGAACGCTAAAAATAATTCTGATACTGCGAAAAATAATAAAAATCCTACAGCAATATTTTTATTTCTGATATATGTTTTATACGATTTTGTGGCATCTAATTTTAATGAGTTACTTACTAAAAAGTATCTAAAAATATTATAACCTGCTAAATATAGTACCGATCTAATTAACCAACTTGGTATATTTAACCACCATTTTTTTGCTTGAATTAACTCATCGTGTGCAGCATGATCACCCATCCAAACATAAATATCATTCATATGAAATCCTGATGCGAACAAAAAGATTAACATTAAAATTGAACCTGGTAAAATATAGGCGGTTAGTGCTTCCATTACTCTAAAAATAGTAATACTCCAACCTGCTTCTGATGCCCATTGAATAGCATAAAATACTAATACCATTACAGAAAGCATAAAAAAGAAAAATGCGGTAATAAAAAATGCCGACCAAGGTTTGTTTTTATATTGTTTTAAAACATGCTCTAAATGTTCTTGATGTTCATCTTTACCTACATGTGCATTATCATGACTCGCTACTTTATGCGAATCTTCTGCATGCGTATCTTTCTTAGCATGAGAATCTGCAGTTGCATGTGTATCATGACCTTGACTTTGTGCATTTAGAATTTCTTCCATAGCATGTGTGTCTTTCGGTACATTTATAAATCCGTATGCCATTCCTAAAAGTCCTGCGACCATTAGAATTATTGAAAACATTTTTAATTTACTTGAAAATTGGTACATATTTCTTATTTTATAATTGTTTCTGAAATAAATTCAGGAATAAATTATTTTGTTAAATCATTTTTTAAACTTTGTACATAATGTACAACTTGCCAACGTTCTTCATCTCTTAATTGTGATGCGTGTGATCCCATAACTCCTCTACCATACATAATTACATGGTAAATACTACCTTCGGTAATATCTCTATCTTTATAATTTGGCACACCATTAAATTTATCTCTTTTAGATAATACACTTTGTCCGTTACCTTTATTACCATGACAAATAGCACAGTAAATTTTGAACAATTTTTTACCTTTATTTAAATCTACCATTGTAGAATCTAATGGTGACTTAAAATCTAATTTTGCTGCGTTATAACCCGCTTCTGTATTTGGATAATCATAAGGTGATTGACCTCTTGCAATAGTTCCAACTACTGGTTTTTGTGAACTTAAACCATCTTTAAAATTAGGGTTTGTAGAATATGCTTCGTAAGGTACAGGTCTATACATATCTGGCATATACTGTACACTTCTTTTTGTTTTATCACCACAAGAAATAAGTGCTACTAATACAAAAATGCTAACGGTTATTTTTAATAAACTTTTCATTTTATAACTTTTATCTTAATTAGTGATTATCGTGATTTTCTGCAATACTAACTTCTGTTGCACCAGTTTTGGTTAAAAAAGAAGTTAAATCATCTTCATTACCTTCTAAAGTAACTTCCATTAAAAACTTATCATCTGTGGTTCTTGGATCTGGATTACTTGCTGTTTGGAATGGCCAAATTTTACTACGCATATAAAAGGTAATTACCATTAAATGTGCTGCAAAGAAAACAGTCATTTCAAACATAATTGGTACAAATGCTGGCATATTTTGATAATAGGCAAAACTTGGTTTACCACCAATATTTTGTGGCCAATCTTGAATCATCATATAATTCATCATCCAAACTGAAAAAAACAACCCTATTAAACCATAAATAAAAGCAGTTATTGCTAACTTAGTAGGTGCTAAACCCATTGCTTTATCTAAACCATGTACCGGAAAAGGTGTAAAAACCTCTTCGATATGATTACCATTATCACGTACTTCTTTTACTGCCTTTAAAAGTACATCATCATCATCGTAAATTGCTCTAACTATTTTATGACTCATAATTCTATCTTTTTTGCTTTATAACTATTAGTTAATTTCTGCGTCTCTTTTATCTTTAACCAACTCGGTTAGTGTTTCTGTTTCTCTTTTATATTTAGAACCCGAAGATTTTAAAATAGATTTAATCTCGGCTTGTGCTACTACCGGAAAAGTTCTTGCATATAATAAAAATAGTACAAAGAAAAATCCAATTGTTCCCATAAAAATGGCAATATCTACAAACGTTGGTTCAAAACGTGTCCAAGTTGAAGGTAAATGACCTCTACTTAAATTTATTACAATAATATCAAAACGTTCAAACCACATACCAATATTAATTACTAATGCGATTAAAAAAGTAGCAATAAAACTTCTTCTTATTTTTTTGAACCATAATAATTGTGGTATTACACCATTACAAATAAGTAGTGCATAAAATGCCCACCAATATGGACCGGTTGCTGCACCAATAGATAAATAGGTGAAATCTTCATAAGAACTACCAGAATACCAACCTACAAAAAATTCAGATAAATATGCTGTAGCAACAATCCAACAAGTAACTAAAATTACTTTAGACATGTTTTCGATATGATCTCTTGTAATATAGTCTTCTAAATTAGAAACTTTACGCATTACTATTAATAAGGTAAGTACCATTGCAAAACCAGAGAAAACTGCTCCAGCAACAAAATATGGTGGATAAACTGTCGAGTGCCAACCAGGAATTACCGATGTAGCAAAATCAAAAGATACAATTGTATGTACCGATAATACTAATGGTGTTGCTAAACCTGCTAATACTAAAGAAACTTCTTCAAAACGTTGCCAATCTTTTGCTCTACCAGACCAACCAAAACTTAATAAACCGTATATTTTCTTTTGAAAAGGTTTTGTTGCTCTATCTCTAATCATTGCAAAATCAGGTAATAAACCTGTCCACCAGAATACTAAAGAAACCGATAAATATGTCGATATTGCAAATACATCCCATAATAATGGGGAATTAAAGTTTGTCCATAAAGTACCTAATTGATTTGGAATTGGCATTACCCAATAACCATTCCATATTCTACCCATATGAATTAACGGAAATAAACCTGCTTGAAAAACGGCAAAAATTGTCATCGCTTCTGCAGAACGGTTAATACCCATACGCCATTTTTGACGGAATAATAATAGTACTGCCGAAATTAATGTACCAGCGTGACCAATACCAACCCACCAAACGAAGTTTGTAATATCCCAAGCCCAGTTAATTTTGTTATTTAAACCCCAAACTCCAATTCCTGTACCGATAGTATAGACAATTGCGCCAACTCCGTAAAGAAAGGCAACTAATGAAATGGAAAAAACAATCCACCACATTCTATTTGCTTTACCTTCAATTGGTGCAGCAATATCGTTGGATACATCGTGGTAACTTTTATCTCCTAAAATTAAAGGATTTCTAATAGGTGCTTCGTAATGAGACATATTCTAGTTTTAATTTTTAATGTTAGATTTTCTCCGAAATTTCGGGGTTGAATTTTGAATTTCAAATTTTCATGAAAAACAAATCTTTAATCTATGTTTATTATTTAATCTTACCTCTTTATAACATAATCACTGCTCATTGAACACTGAAACTGCTAATTTATTTTTAACTATTTCTTACTTTTAATTGATATAAAACGTTTGGTTGTGTACCAACAAATTCTAATAATTTAAATGTTCTGTCATCTTTTGTTAATGCAGTAACTTCTTCTTTATCATTATTTACATCACCAAAACGCATTGCTCCAGTACTACATGCACTTGTACATGCTGTTTCGAATTCACCAACATTAACTGGTCTACCTTCTTTTTTCGCTTGTAAAATTGTTGCTTGTGTCATTTGTATACACATAGAACATTTTTCCATTACACCACGTGAACGAACTACGACATCTGGATTTAATACCATACGTCCTAAATCATTATTCATGTTAAAGTTAAATGCAGAGTTTTCTGAATATTTAAACCAGTTAAATCTACGAACTCTATATGGACAGTTATTTGCACAATAACGAGTACCGACACAACGGTTATACGCCATTTGGTTTTGACCT
>JAMONN010000180.1 GCA_027065775.1 Flavobacteriaceae bacterium
ATATCCCACATTTCTTCTGGTATATCTTCTAACATATTCATTTGTCCTGCGCCTTTTAACCATTCGCCGCCATCAATAGTAACAACTTCACCATTTATATAAGCAGAAAAATCGGACATTAAATATGCTGCAAGATTTGCTAATTCTTGATGTTCTCCTACTCGACCAACTGGCACTTTTTTCTTCATGTCGAATTTCTCTCGTAATTCACCTGGTAATAATCTGTCCCAAGCACCTTTTGTTGGAAATGGTCCTGGAGCAATTGCATTAGATCTAATGCCATATTTTGCCCATTCTACTGCTAAAGATCTTGTCATTGCCAAAACACCAGCTTTTGCTGTTGCACTTGGCACTACATAACCTGAGCCAGTCCAAGCATACGTTGTTACAATATTTAAAATAGTTGACTTTTCTTGTTTGGTGTTAATCCAATGTTTACCAAATGCCAAAGTACAATTTTTAGTTCCTTTTAAGACAATATCTATAATAGTATCAAAAGCATTAGCGGATAATCTTTCGGTTGGACTAATAAAATTCCCTGCCGCATTATTTAATAAACCATCTACTCTACCAAAAGTGTCGATTGTTTTACTTAGCATTGCTTCTACTTGATCATAAAATCGTATATCGCATTGTACAGGCAAAACTCTTCCACCAGTTTGTTCCTCTAATTCAATTTTTACTTTTTCTAATTTCTCTATATTTCTAGAAGAAATAACCACTTTTGCGCCTAATTCTAAAAAATATTTAGTCATTGCTTTACCTAAACCAGATCCGCCACCAGTAACTACAATTACTTGATTTTCTAAACTGCCTTCTCTTAACATTGGTTTTGTATAATTCATCTTCTTGTTTTGATAATAATTAGAATATGGTAAAAGTAAAATTTTTAGTCGAGAAAATCGTAGAATCTCGTTAAAAAAATCTTAATAATTTTTAATTCTTAAATTCTTAATTTCCTGTTAATAACTTCTGTTTTTTCCTATAAAACAAAGGTGCATATTTCTTAAATTAGCATTTCCACAGACTGAATACTGAACACTGAACACTGAACACTAAAACATGGCAAAAGAAACCAAATATACCGAAGATAATATACGTTCATTAGATTGGAAAGAGCACATTAGAATGCGACCAGGAATGTATATTGGTAAATTAGGCGATGGTTCTGCTGCAGATGATGGAATTTACATTTTAATCAAAGAAGTTTTAGATAACTGTATTGATGAATTTGTAATGAATGCAGGTAAAATTATTGAAATTTCAGTAAGAAATCAAACCGTAATTATTAGGGATTATGGTCGTGGAATTCCTTTAGGTAAAGTAGTTGACGTAGTTTCTAAAATGAATACTGGTGGAAAATACGACTCCAAAGCCTTTAAAAAATCGGTTGGTTTAAATGGTGTTGGTACTAAAGCCGTAAATGCCTTATCTAGTTTTTTTAAGGTGCAATCGGTTAGAGATAACCAAACTAAAATTGCCGAATTCTCTAAAGGTGAATTAACTTTAGATGATAAAATTGAAGCATCAAATCTGCGTCGTGGTACAAAAGTTTCTTTTATACCTGATGAAGAAATTTTTTCTAAATTCAAGTTTCGTAGCGAGTATATTATTAGAATGATTCAAAACTATGTATACTTAAATACGGGTTTAACAATTGTTTATAATGGTGAAAAATATTTTTCAGAAAACGGCTTAAAAGATTTATTAGAAAATAATATAGATGAAGAATCACGTCTTTTTCCTGTAACGCATTTAAAAGATGAAGATATTGAAATCGCATTAACTTATAGCAAAGCACAATATAGCGAAGAATATTATTCCTTTGTAAATGGGCAACATACCACACAAGGTGGGACGCATCAAAATGCTTATAAAGAAGCGATTGTAAAAACAATTCGTGATTTTTTCGGAAAGAATTACGAAACTTCAGACATTAGAAAATCTGTAGTAACTGCCATAAGTATTAAGGTAATGGAACCCGTTTTTGAATCGCAAACTAAAACAAAATTAGGTTCTACAGAAATGGGCGGCGGTTTACCAACAGTAAGAACATTTATTCACGATTTTGTAAAACATCGTTTTGATAATTTTTTGCATAAAAATCCTGATGTTGCTGATAAAATTCAGAAAAAAATCCTACAAGCAGAAAGAGAACGAAAAGATTTATCTGGTATTAGAAAATTAGCACGTGATAGAGCAAAAAAAGCCAATTTACACAACAAAAAATTACGTGATTGCCGTGTACATCTTAACGACATGAAGAAAGACAATCGTCTAGATACTTCTATTTTTATTACCGAAGGTGATTCTGCAAGTGGTTCTATCACAAAATCTCGTAATGTAAATACACAGGCAGTTTTTAGTTTAAAAGGAAAACCGTTAAACTCATACGGATTAACAAAAAAAATAGTGTATGAAAACGAGGAATTTAACCTTTTACAAGCAGCACTTAATATTGAAGATAGTATCGAAGATTTACGTTACAATAACATCATTATAGCAACCGATGCAGATGTTGATGGTATGCATATTCGTTTATTATTAATTACTTTTTTCTTGCAATTTTTTCCTGAAGTCATTAAAAACGGACATCTATACATTTTAGAAACACCTTTATTTAGAGTACGTGATAAAAAAGATACGCATTATTGTTATTCTCAAGAAGAGAAACAAAAAGCAATTAATTCGCTTCGTGGAAAACCAGAAATCACCCGATTTAAAGGTTTAGGGGAAATTTCGCCTAACGAATTTGTACATTTTATCGGTAAAGATATGCGTCTAGATCCTGTAATGTTAGACAAAGAAGTACCAATTCAAAAAATGTTAGAGTTTTATATGGGAAAAAATACGCCTGATAGACAAAAGTTTATTATTGATAATTTGAAGGTAGAGTTAGATTTGGAAGAAGAATTATAATTTCGTTAACTAACCCTTGAAGGGTTTAAAACCCTTCAAGGGTTGATTTTGTAAAATAATGAAAAACAAAATAAAAATATTTAAACGATTAATTAAATGGATTTATTGAAATTAAAAAGTAACAACTTTATAAAAAACAATATGGACATAAACCTAGAAAAATACAAATTAATGGAATGGTTAATTAATCTAAATGATATTTCCATTTTAAATCGTATTAAAAAAATTAAAGAAAACCCGATTGATAATTCGGAATGGAGTGAAGATATTTCTAATATAGAAAAAGAATTAATAAAAGTTGGTTTAAAAGATTATAAAGAAGGTAATACCTTTACTCACCAACAAGTAATGGAAGAGTTAAATGAAAAATACGGTCTTTAATTATGAATATTGTTTGGACTAATCTTGCGAAAATTACTTATTTTGAAATTATTAAAAATCTCAATAATTATTGGGACAAAAATCAAAGTAAAAACTTTGTTAATTTAACAAACAATCAATTAAAAAACATCAAAAATGGAACTGTTAAACATAAATTAATCAACAAAGAAGTCAGAAAATGTATCATTCATAAAAATGTTTCTTTATATTATATTGAAGATCTGAAGAATAACAAAATTATTTTGATTACATTTTATAATAACAGAATGAATCCAAATACTTTAATAACGTTATTGAAATCATCTAAATAAGTGACAAAAAAAACGCCATAAAATTATTTCAAGACCAAAGAGTTAGAGTTCTTTGGCAAGATGATGTTGAAAAATCGTTTTTTTTCTATTGTAGATGTTATTGCTGTTTTAACAAATAGTCAAAATCCAAGAAGATATTGGAGTGATTTAAAAATTAAATTAAAAAAAGAAGGTAGTTAGTTGTACGAAAATATCGTACAACTCAAAATTAAGAAATAAGCAAGAGATTAAATTAGACAATGCAATTAGAAAACCAAAACAAACTATACAAAGACCTTGCTTCCATAATAGAACAAGGCAAAAAACAAGTTGCTATACAAGTAAATAGTACTTTAACTATGGTGTTTTGGCAAGTTGGCTATAAAATAAATGAGTATATTCTAAAAAACAAACGTGCAGATTATGGAAAAGAAATTGTCCCGACACTGTCGACACAATTGACACATCAATTTGGTAATAGTTTCAAGGTAAAGAATCTTAATAGAATGATGCAGTTTGCTAAACAATTTAATGAGTTTGAAATTGTCGTTACACTGTCACGACAATTGAGTTGGTCACACTTTTTAGCTCTTTTACCAATAAAAAGTAAAGAAGCAAAAATATTCTACACTGTTAAAATAACTGAAGAAAATTGGAGTGTTAGACAAACCCGCAAAAAAATAGAAACAAAAACTTTTGAACGAACAAAAATTGCAAATACACAAATTGTTGAAAATAAAATTGAAACTCAAATATTTAAAGATCCATACTTTTTAGATTTTTTAGGACTAAAAGAAGGTTATCTTGAAAATGATTTAGAATCAGCAATCTTAAAAGAATTAGAACTTTTTATATTAGAACTTGGTAAAGGTTTTACATTTATTGAACGTCAAAAAAGAATGATAATTGATGGTGAAGATTTTTATCTAGATTTATTATTTTTCCACAGAAAACTGAAACGTCTTGTAGTAATTGAACTAAAAATAGGTAAATTTAAGGCGTCATATAAAGGTCAAATGGAATTATATCTAAAATGGCTCAATAAATACGATAAACAAGAAGGAGAAAATACACCAATTGGTTTAATACTTTGTACTGAAACTAGCAAAGAACAAATCGAATTATTAGAAATGCATAAAGACGGAATTATGGTTGCCGAATATTGGACTGACTTACCTCCAAAAAAAGAATTAGAAGAAAAATTAAAATCAATTTTAATGGAAACCAAAGAACGTTTGGAAAGAAAAAAATTAAAATAAAGTACTAGAAAAATAAATGCAAGACGAAAACGAAAATACAGAAGACCAAAATCCGTTAGATAACGAACAAAATAACGCTTTAGATAACGAAAATTTAAACGAAACTGACGCTGCACAAGAAGAAACCATCACCAAAGTTACAGGCATGTACAAAGAATGGTTTTTAGATTACGCAAGTTATGTGATTTTAGAACGTGCCGTACCTGCAATAGATGACGGTTTTAAACCTGTACAAAGACGTATTATGCAGTCTATGAAAGACTTAGATGATGGCAGATACAACAAAGTGGCAAATTTAGTTGGTCATACTATGCAGTATCATCCGCATGGTGATGCCAGTATTGGCGACGCTTTAGTGCAATTAGGTCAAAAAGAATTACTGATTGATATGCAAGGAAACTGGGGAAATATTCTCACAGGCGACCGAGCAGCAGCAAGTAGATATATAGAAGCACGTTTATCAAAATTTGCTTTAGAAGTCGTTTTTAATCCGAAAACAACCGAATGGCAAAAAACTTACGATGGTCGTAGAAAAGAACCAATTGATTTACCTGTAAAATTCCCTTTATTATTAGCACAAGGTGCAGAAGGAATTGCAGTTGGATTATCCACTAAAATTTTACCACACAATTTTCTTGAATTAATAGATGCTTCCATAAAATATTTAAAAGGAAGAAGTTTTAAAATATATCCCGACTTTTTAACTAGCGGAATTGCAGATATTTCAAACTATAACGATGGCAAACGTGGCGGAAAAGTTAGAGTTAGAGCAAAAATATCTCAATTAGACAAAAAAACACTGGTAATTAATGAGTTACCATTTGGCAATACAACAAATACATTAATCACTTCTATCTTAAAAGCCAATGATAAAGGCAAGATTAAAATCAAAAAAATAGAAGATAATACAGCAGCAGAAGTAGAAATTTTAGTGCATTTACCAGCTGGGATTTCACCAGACAAGACTATCGATGCTTTGTATTCTTTCACTAATTGTGAAACCTCAATTTCACCAAACGCTTGTATAATTGAAGATAACAAACCTATTTTTATTGGCGTAACTGAAATGTTGAAACACTCAACGGATCATACAGTTGATTTGATTAAACAAGAGTTAGAAATTCAGTTAAATGAATTGCAAGAGAAATGGCATTTTGCATCTTTAGAACGTATTTTTATAGAAAACAGAATCTATCGTGATATTGAAGAGGAAGAAACTTGGGAAGGCGTAATTAAAGCCATAGATAAAGGATTAAAACCGCATATAAAACATTTAAAACGTGCTGTTATAGAGGAAGATATTGTTCGATTAACCGAAATTAGAATTAAAAAAATATCAAAATTTGATATCGACAAGGCTAAACAACATATTGAATCTTTAGAAGATCAAATTGAAGAAGTAAGAAATCATCTAGCAAACCTAATTAATTATGTAATTGATTACTTTAAAAATCTAAAATCAAAATACGGAAAAGATAAAGAGCGTAAAACCGAATTACGTGCATTTGAAGATATAGTCGCTACTAAAGTAGTGATGCGTAACGCAAAATTATACGTAAATAGAAAAGATGGTTTTGTTGGTACTAGTTTACGTAAAGATGAATTTGTTGCTAATTGTTCCGATATAGATGATATTATTGTATTTAGAGAAGACGGAAAAATGATAGTAACCAAAGTGGACGCCAAAACTTTTGTAGGCAAAAATGTAATTCACCTTGCTATTTTAAAGAAAAAAGACAAACGTACTATTTACAACCTTATTTATTTAGATAAAAAAACAGGTTTTTCTTACATGAAACGTTTCTTTGTCTCTAGTGTAACTCGTGATAAAGAATATGATTTAACTGCAGGAAACAAAGGTTCTAAAGTACTATATTTTAGTGCAAACCCTAATGGTGAAGCAGAGATTGTTACCATTCATTTAAGAGCATTAGCAAAACTAAAAAAACTACGAATTGATATTAATTTTGCCGATTTAGCCATAAAAGGTCGTTCAAGTAAAGGAAATATTGCCGTTAGAACTTCCGTTAAAAAAATTGAATTTAAAGAAAAAGGGAAATCTACCCTAAAACCACGTAAAGTTTGGTTTGACGAAATCGTACAGCGATTAAATGTAGATAAACGTGGTGAATTATTAGGTGAATTTACTCCTGAAGATAGACTACTAATTATCAATCAAAAAGGGCAATTAAAAACTATTGAACCAAAATTAACTACGCATTTTGATAATGATATGATTGTTTTGGAAAAATGGCTACCAAACAAACCTATTTCGGTAATTCATTACGCAGGCGAAAAGGAACGCTATTATGTAAAACGATTTATGATTGATAATCCAACCAAGGAAGAAAATGTTATTTCCGATCATGAAAAATCTTTTTTAGAAATAGTCTCCACAGATTATAGACCAATAGCAGAAATTATATACTCTAAAAGAAGTTTAGATACACAAAAAATAAATTTTGAAGAGTTTATTTCAATAAAAGGAATTAATGCAATTGGTAATCAATTAACTACCGACAAAATAAAACAGGTTAATTTATTAGAATCTTTACCTTATGAAGAACCTGAAATTGAAGAAATAGAAGTTGAAAGTGAAGATGTAATTAGTATTAAATTAGACATTAACGAACCTATCGAAGAGTCTAAAATTGCACCAAAATCAATCATCAAACCAAAATCGGATACTAAGTCAAAGGAAGGCGAAAAACCTAAAGAAGATGATAATGGTCAGATTTTTTTATTTTAATTTTTAAATATGGCAAATACATTTACTCAACTTCAAATACAATTTGTTTTTGCAGTTAAACATCGTAAAGGTGTTATTAATAAATCTTGGAAAGACGAATTATATAAATACATAACTGGTATTATTCAAAATAATTCACATAAATTACTTTGTATTAATGGCGTTGAAGATCATATACATATATTTGTAAGTATGAAACCAACGCAATCTATTTCGGATTTACTAAAAGATATTAAATCAAATTCTTCCAAATGGATTAACCAAAAAGGATTTGTAAATGGTAAATTTGAATGGCAATCGGGTTATGGAGCATTTTCTTATAGTCAATCACATATTAAAAATGTAATTAAATATATTGAAAATCAAGAACAACATCATCATAAAAAATCTTTTAAAGATGAATATTTAGATTTTTTAGATAAATTTGAAATTGAATATGACGAGAAGTATATTTTTAAGGATTTGTTGTAAGATGTTTAGATAGTATGTCATCCCTACGGGATTTTTATTCAAATTAATCAGTATGTGTTATTGATATGTAATCCCTATGGGATTTATGCTAAATGTGGAACATCATTAAAACAACATCATTAACACAATACTAAGTTCATAGGAACGTAATATCTTTAGCAACATCATTAACACAAAGTTCCATAGGAACGTAATATCATTAAAACAACACCAACACAATACTAAGTTCCATAGGAACGTAATGTCATTAAAGCAATCATTAACACAATAATAAGTTCCATAGGAACATAATATCATTAAGCAATATCATTAACACAATACTAAGTTCCATAGGAACGTAATATCATTAAATTAACACAATACAAGTT
>JAMONN010000181.1 GCA_027065775.1 Flavobacteriaceae bacterium
AAAGACATTCAATTAAAATTATCTTTTATTTAATGAACCGCCGTATACGAGAACCGTACGTACGGTGGTGTGAGAGGCGCACTCTGGCTTTAATGGTCAGAGCCGTCTACTCGATTACCAACTGCGACTTAAAACAAAAGTAAAATGGATTTAAAAAACTTATTTAAAAAGAAAACACACATTGATAATTTAACTATTACAAATGGAAGAGTGTTAATTGAAAAAACAGAAAACAGAACTATTTACAAAGTTTTAAAGAAGGCTAAAAATGTAAATTATTTAGGTTCTCCAAAAACAATAAATAAAGGTGATTTAATTATATGCGAAGAGTATATGTATAATAATAGTTTTAAGATTGGTGATAAAACTTATTATATTATTAGACCTAAACAAATATTAGGCACTTTCAATTAGTTGTTGGTAACGGTTAGTGTAAAAGCAGTAATGGATTAAATACACACTTACTTTAGGTTATAAAAGTAGTAATATTTTTGGAATTTTACAAAATTCCGAAATAAAAAGGTCAGAAATTATGAAAATGTTACGGACATTGAGAGACAAAACCAACTTTGGCTTAATCACAAAACCATTATTGATTTTACACATTGTTGGCAAACGTTTACTTTTTTTTATTAAAATTTACGGTTTATAATTCGCACCGTTTTAAGCGAGTTAAATTTTAAATTCAATTATTATGTCAAAAATAAAAGAGGAAGAATTACTAGAACAACTATTAAGAGAATTTTACGTAAAAGGCGCTTTAATTACTACTTTCTATATGCAAAAAGGACTATCCGAAAACTCTAATAATATTGAAGAGCAATTTCAGTTGTTTTTAGAAGATAAGAAAAAGTTTATTTCAAAATTCCTTTCTCAATTAAAATCTGTTTAAGTTCTGATGATACATTATCTAACCATATAGTTTTTTCTTCGTTAGGATTAATAGCAGGCATATTTATCATTAAAATAGCATTATGATTATTTATTTCTGTTATTACAAAATGATAAATAGTATTAGCCATATTGTAAGCGCTTTTAAAATATTCGTTTTTAGACGCTTCTTCATTGGTTATCTCTTTTAAATTATCGAAGAAGATTACATTTTCAATTTTTTGTTTACTCATAATTTTGATTTTTAATGGTTGCCAACGGTTTATGTATGAAGCGTTGGGCATTTCGAAGCACTTCATTTTCAGTTTACTGTAATTTTTATTTATATCTTTAAATTTTATTTTAACTAACTATTGCCCAATGATTTATACACGGTGTTGTGCATAGTGCTTCACGTTCAGCTTGGTTTTCCGATGTTTGTTATTTAGTTCGGAATGAGCGTTGGCAAGACATACTCTTTTGCAATTTTTGGCGTAGCGTTGGCTGTAGCGAATTGCAAATGTGTATGATTTTGAGCGTTGGCTTTTTAAACTGGCGAGTATGTATAACCTGCTTTTTTTATGTACATATTCAAATATTGTCCTTTCGAACCTGCTGATAGCAGACCTTCATATAATTCCGCTGGCACTCCATAATATTCGTAACTACTTCCTTTGAGAAAGTCAATTCTTAAAGTTCCTGATTCATAATCATATCCTATTGCAGATAAGTTTGTTGAGTCTACTGGTATCATTTCCATATCTTAATCTTTAGTTTTTTGTTTTCTCCAATTACTTACTGCTCTAGCAAAATCAG
>JAMONN010000182.1 GCA_027065775.1 Flavobacteriaceae bacterium
GTCCTTACAGGACAAAAATAATCCCTTTAGGAATTTATAATATTAGTAATAAGATGAAAAGAATTGATTGAGTTGTGCTTTAGGTACAAAATATTTTTAAGTTAATGTTTGTGTGAATCCTCAGAACTGACATTAATATCCATTAAAAATCATGATTTCAGATTATTTAATAAATAAAAAACAATGCGTGTTATTAAACATCATTTAAAATAATAAGATTTTAAGAATACTTACGCTTCCTAAAATAACCAAATACTAAACCAAATAAACCTAAAACTATTAAAGGTAAAGCAACATTTAAAGTCTGCCAAAAAGTTCGTTCTTTAAATGCTTTTTCCTTATCTAAAAACTGCAATTGTATTTTTTTAGAACGTAAGTTTAATAAACCATTATTATCTAATAGGGGTTTCCTTTATTTTTAATATTTAAAACAACTTGTATTTTGTACCTAAAGGCACATCTTGCTAAGATGTTATGATTATTTTACTAATATATTGTCCTTACAGGACAAAAATAATCCCTTTAGGGATTTAATATTAGTAATAAGATGAAAAGAATTGATTGAGTTGTGCCTTTAGGTACAAAATATTTTTAAGTTAACGTTTGTATGAATGCTCAGAACTGACATTAATATCCATTAAAAATCATGATTTCAGATTATTTAATAAATAAAAAACAATGCGTGTTATTAAACATCATTTAAAATAATAAGATTTTAAGAATACTTACGCTTCCTAAAATAACCAAATACTAAACCAAATAAACCTAAAACTATTAAAGGTAAAGCAACATTTAAAGTTTGCCAAAAAGTTCGTTCTTTAAATGCTTTTTCTTTATCTAAAAACTGTAATTGTATTTTTTTAGAACGTAAGTTTAGTAAACCATTATTATCTAATAGATAATTAACGGAATTTAATAAAAAATCTTTGTTTCCAAAACGTTGCCCTGTATATTTGTCTATTCCTAAATCTAAAGGTTCGCCTTGTTTTATGCCATTTTTTATGATGTCGCCATCTGCAATTAAAATCATTTTATTCAAAGAACTTTTTTCTTTGTATAAAGTTGTTTTATAAGGTTTTATTCTGTCTTTATATGCAGAATTAAATTCGCCTTCTAACAAAACTCCTAAAGTCTGATTGCCGTTATTGAAATTTTCAGGTTTTGGTTTTTCGCTTACTTCGTTGAGGTTTATTTCAAAAGGAGTCCCAAAGGGTTTGGATAATTTTGAACTTTGTAATAAAACTGTTTTTTTTATATCGTTTTTTAATAAATCAATACTGTTGGCAAATTTTAGTTGAACTGGAAGAATATTTTTATTTATAGAATGATTATTTTCACTAGTAATCAACGGAAAATAGTTCCATAAATAATCTTTAAATTGAGTTTGACCGCCAATATTTCCGTTTGCTAATTTTATAGTAGCACTATATAAATCTTTTACTACATTAAATTTTGGTCTTATGCCATATTGAAAAAATAAATCGGTTAGATTCAAATCTCTATTTATTGCCAAAGTACTTCCTGTTCGCATTAAACTATCTTGTTCTGCAATAACATTATCTAGTAACCATAATGTTTTGCCGCCATTAGTTTGAAATTGATCTAAGGTAAATTTTTCATTTTCAGTAAATGACTTTGTTGGTTTGGCAATTAAAGCTAAATCAAATTTAGTTAGTAATTCTAAAGTTTTATTTGGTATTACATTTGCTGAATCTAACGGAAAAGATTCTAAGTGATAATCCTTTGCTAAGGTTTTTAACAAACCATCTAGATAAATAAAATCCAATTCATTATTACCAGTTAAAATGGCGATGTTTTTACGTTTTGTATTGCTTATTTTAGAAATAGCATCTGTAAAAGCATATTCTAAATTTTCAATCGAAGCAGTTAATTGTTCCTCTTGAGATTTATAATTACTCATACTTAATAAAGAAATATTTTCTACTTTTTTGCCATACAAAATTTGTGCATACGGAAAAATAATTGCCTGTGAAATTTTAGAACCTTCTTTAACCGATAATTGGCTAGGTTGCATACCTTGAGCAATTAAGTCTTTTTCCATACCTAACGGATTTACAAAACGTATCACTACATTTTTATTCTCATTTCTAAGTTGTTGTAAATGTTGCTTGGTTTCTAATTGTAAACGTTTAAATTCCGATGGAAAATCGCCTTCTAAATATACTTTTACCACTAATGGATTGTTAATTTCAGAAACAATATTTTTGGTAACTTCAGATAAAGTATAGCGTTTGTCTTTGGTTAAATCGAATTGAAAATGGATGTTATTACTTAAAAAGTTAATTAAGATAATAACTAATAGCAGTAGTAAAATTTGATATGTATGTTTGATTTTTTTTGACACGGATTTCACAGATTTTCACGGATTATTTTTTTGTGAGTTTGGTTTGTTTTTTTGACACACTTTAATTTTTTTTACTTTTTTTATTTTCAACTTCAACTTCAACTTCAACTTCAACTTCAATTTCAAATTTTCTCCACCCTAATTTTAGTTAATGCTAAAAAGAAAACAGAAATACTTATAAAATAAATTACATCTCGCGTATCAATAATACCTTTGCTAATATTTTGAAAATGTTGATACATACCTATATTTTGAATAGTTGGGTCGTTATTTGAAATTAATTCGAATAAATAATACAATATAAACGAAATACAAACAGAAATTAAAAAAGACACAATCTGATTATTAGAAAATGTAGAACTAAACAAACCAATAGCCACAAAAGCACCTGCTAAAAATAGCAAACCAATATACGAACCAAAAGTTGTAGCAAATTCAATATTACCTATCGGATTTCCTAATTTTGAAATTGTAAAATAATAGATTAATGTTGGTATTAATGCAATACAAATAAGTAGTAACGAACCGATGTATTTACCTAAAACAATTTGCCAATTACTGAGAGGTTTTGTTTTTAAAATTTCGATGGTTCCTGCTTGAATTTCATCAGAAAAACTTCGCATGGTAATTGCGGAAATTAAAAAAATAAATATCCAAGGTGTTAAATAAAAGAATGCATTTAGATCTGCAAAACCAGCATTTAAAATATTGAAATCTGTTTTAAAAACAAATAAAAATAACGAGTTAAATAGTAAAAATAATGCAATTACTAAATAACCAATTGGTGTTGCAAAAAACGTTTGTAATTCTTTTTTAATCATGCATATTGGTCTTTGGTCTTTGGTCTTTAGTCTTTAGTCTTTTTGTCTTTGTCATTTTGTCTCTGGTTTTTTCTGTCGTCCAAAGACTAAAGACCAAAGACCAACTTGTCAACGCTCCACGCTAAAGGTTTTGCATTAAACATTGGTTTTGTTTTTGCCCAAACACCTTTAAATAAATCGGAGTTTCGGTAATTTTCTAAATCTTGTTCGGTTTCCCAATAACTATAGGTGAAAAAAATATTAGTATTGGTTTTATCACGATACATTTCTAATAAACGACAACCATCTCGGTTTCGTATGTTATTTTTAACTTTTTCAAAATTAGATAAAAATTGATTGATTTTATCTTCTTGAAATTCCATTTTTACAATTCTTACGAACATATAAATTAACTGTTTTTATTTGGATATCAAAGATAAACTTATTTATGTATAGAATAATAGTTAATGCAGTTAATTTTGAAGAGATTTCTCGTGATTTTTTTTACACATAAGTTAAATAAACAAAAATGGTTTCACAATAAAAGTGAAACCATTTTTAGATTTATGAGGATTTATTATATAAATAAAAGATGTGTGCCATCTTCATTTGCACGATTGTAAAAATCACCAATAGTTAAAATGCCATCTAATTCATCTATTAAATCTTTTTCTTCTAGATGAAACATTTCAACTGCTAATTTGCAAGCCCAAAGATTTACGCCAGAATCTGATAAAATTTCTAAGAACTCGCCAACTGGTGGCATATCTAATTTTTCCATTTCTTTTTTCATCATTTTAGTTGCAAATGCTTCCATGCCTGGTAATGCGCCTAATAAAGTTGGTATATGCATTGCAGGATTTCCAACAGTTGCTACATGTAAATGTTCTAACTTCTTTTTTTGAATTGCTTCTAACCCAAAAAAAGTAAAAAATATTTCTGCATCTATGCCTTCCATTCTTGCGCCATTTGCCATAATAAATGCAGCATATACGTTTTCGATTGTTGCTTTTGATAAAATAAAAAGCATTTTTTTAACTTTTGTTGCCATAATAATATGTTTAATTGTTTTCTGTTTATTCGTTTAATTTACAATGTTAAATACAACTTTTTGGTTTGGGAATACCTGCAATCATTGTAGATATTTTTAAAGGTCCGCCAGGAAAAAGACTGTAAAATTCTTTAATATTTACAACACCACTTTTTTTAATACCTCTAACCGAAAGTGCTTCTTCGTTTTTGTGTTTTTCTTGTAAATAGGTAATTACTTTCCAATGTTCATCGGTCATTTCAATCTCTTTTTCTTTTGCTATTTCCGTCCCAATTTCTTTAGTCCATTGATTAAAATCTTCTAAATAACCTTGCTCTGTTACTTCTACTGTGGTGTTTGCTATTATTTTTTGCATGATTTTTTTTGTTTATTTGTTTATTTAATTGTTTAATTGTTTAATTGTGGATTGAATTTTGTTTTTTTTGCCTTTTGCCTATTGCCTATTGCCTATAGTTACGCTTCAATCTTCTTTCCTTTTTTAGTCATCGTTGCTGATACAAACGGAATGTGAATACCTTTTACTAGCATATTCCAATAAATCCATTTAAAAGCCATTTTTCCCATATGGTTCATTCTACTTTCTTTAAGTAAACTCAATGGACCAACACCAGGAAAAGGAAATGTTCCTTCTACGGGTTCTTGTGTGTAATTAAAATCAATTAGTAATGCTTTGCCATTTCCTGTTTCGATAAAACAATTTGCATGACCATCAAATTCATCTTTCAATTCTTTACCGTTAATATATAGTAAGATATTTTCGGTTAAGATTTCTGCTTCAAAATGAGCAACCGAACCTGCTTTTGATGCTGGTAAATTAGTAGCATCACCAATAGCAAAAATATTTTTGTTTGCTTTGGTTTGTAAAGTTCCTTTATGTGTTGGCACAAAATTCATGTCATCACCTAAACCGGATTTTTCGATAACTTCATCGCCTAAATTGGTTGGTACAGTTACTAATAAATCAAATTTTACTTCTTTACCAGAATAATCATACATGATTTTTTTGTTGTTATCTATACGTTCGATATTAAAGTCGGTTATTTCTTTAATATGTTTATCTTCTAATAAATAATGTAATGCAGCAGTCGCTTTTGGTTTCGTAAAAGCACCATCTAAAGGTGTAACAAATTCAATTTCTACTTTGTCACGCATTCCTTTATTCTTAAAATATGAATCCGCTAAAAAAGCAAATTCTAAAGGTGCAACAGGGCATTTTATTGGCATTTCTGTAATATGTACCACTAATTTTCCGCCTTGCCAATTGCGTAGTTTATCTCTTAAAGCGACTGAACCTTCGTAAGTATAGAAATCAAAAATGCTTTTATGCCATTCTTTATCTTTCATACCTTCTATTTCTTCAGGAGCAATTTTTGTACCTGTAGCAATAATTAAAATATCATATTCTAAATACTCATGTTCTAATTTTATTTTGTTTTCTTCGGCAAATATTTGATCAATTTTTTGATTTACATATCGAACACCTTTTGGTAAATATTTTTCACCTTTTTTCTTTACATCTTTTTTCTTGTAAATATCAAATGGCAGAAATAGAAAACCAGGTTGATAGTAATGTGTTTTGTATTGGTCAACAATAGTAATTTTCCAATCGTCTTTTGATAATTTATGTGACAGGTGATTTGCCATCATTGTTCCAGAAGTTCCTGCTCCTAATATGACTAAATTTTTCATGATGTGTAATTTTGTATTTATAGTACAAATTTACACCTTGAAAAAGATAAAATTAATGATGTAGATTAGGGTTTAGCAATTATTATTTGCTTATCTTATCAAAATATAAGTTGCTTAAATCATTATTTTTTTAAATTGAAATGTAAAATATTTTCACATTAAATTTTTTGTTAATTTCATAAATTGTTTATTTAAAAACAGCATATTTAATTTAAATCTGAAAATATGTCAGTAAAAACCATATTTTACCGACATATTGACACTTATTATATTCGTTTTCTGTTTGGAGCATTTATTGATTATTGCAAATTATATTAACAGAAAGATACAAATCAATTTTTCTACAAAACAATAACTATGAACTTTAATAATTATACAATCAAAGCTCAAGAAGCTATTCAAAAAGCACAGCAAATGGTGCAAGGTTATGGACAACAGCAAATAGAAAATGCACATATTTTAAAAGCAATTTTTGAAGTAGATGAAAATGTAATGCCATTTATTTTAAATAAATTAAGTGTTAATACAGACGTGTTTAAAACCACTTTAGAAAATATCATTCAAAGTTTTTCTAAAGTTGAAGGAGCAGAAATTACATTGTCTAGAGAAGCAAGTAAAATGTTGCTAGATGCTAGTAATTTGGCAAAGAAAATGAAGGATGAATATGTGTCTATTGAACATTTAATCTTAGCAATTTTAAATTCAAAGGGAAAAGCAACACAACTACTAAAAGACAACGGAATTAATGAAAAAGATTTAAAATCTGCTATTTCAGAAATGCGAAATGGTGAACGTGTTACTTCCCAAAGTGCTGAAGATACATATAATTCATTAAATAAATATGCAAAAAATTTAAATCAGTTAGCAAATGACGGTAAACTAGATCCTGTAATTGGTCGTGATGATGAAATACGTAGAATTCTACAAATTTTATCTCGTAGAACTAAAAATAATCCGATATTAATCGGTGAACCAGGAACAGGCAAAACTGCTATTGCGGAAGGTTTGGCACATAGAATTGTAAAAGGAGATGTGCCAGAAAATCTCCAAAATAAAACCTTATATTCCTTAGATATGGGAGCCTTAATTGCAGGAGCAAAGTTTAAAGGCGAATTTGAAGAACGTTTAAAATCCGTAATTAAAGAAGTTACAAGTGCAGAAGGTGATATCATTTTATTTATTGATGAAATCCATACCTTAGTTGGTGCTGGCGGAGGACAAGGAGCAATGGATGCTGCAAATATTTTAAAACCTGCTTTGGCTCGTGGCGAATTACGTGCTATTGGTGCGACAACATTAGATGAATATCAAAAATATTTTGAAAAAGATAAAGCCTTAGAAAGACGTTTTCAAAAAGTAATGGTGGATGAACCAGATACTGAATCAGCAATTTCTATTTTACGTGGAATCAAAGAAAAGTACGAAACACATCATAAAGTACAAATAAAAGATTCTGCAATTATTGCCTGTGTGGAATTATCGCAACGCTATATCACCAATCGGTTTTTACCAGATAAAGCCATTGATTTGATGGACGAAGCAGCATCTAAAATACGCATGGAAATCAATTCTAAACCAGAAGAATTAGATGTTTTAGATCGTAAAATTATGCAATTAGAAATTGAAATTGAAGCAATTAAGCGAGAGAAAGATGAAAAGAAGATTGCACATATTCGTAAAGAATTAGCTAATTTAAAAGAAGAAAGAGAAAGTATTTATGCCAAATGGAAAAGTGAAAAAGATGTAGTAGAAGAAGTACAATTGGCAAAAGAAAACATCGAAAAATTTAAATTAGAAGCCGAAAAAGCCGAGCGTGAAGGTAATTATGGTTTGGTTGCTGAAATCCGTTACGGAAAAATTCAAAAAGAAGAGGAAACCTTAAAAGTATTGCAAGAAAAATTGGCAGAAAACCAAGATACAGCATTAATTAAGGAGGAAGTAACCAGCGAAGATATTGCCGAAGTTGTTGCAAAATGGACAGGCATACCTGTTACCAAAATGTTACAAAGTGATCGTGAAAAATTACTGCATTTAGAAGAAGAATTACACAAAAGAGTAGTTGGTCAAGACGAAGCAATTGTAGCAGTTTCAGATGCAGTTAGACGTTCAAGAGCAGGTTTGCAAGACGATAAAAAACCTTTGGGTTCGTTCTTGTTTTTAGGAACTACAGGTGTTGGTAAAACTGAACTTGCCAAAGCATTGGCAGATTATTTGTTTGATAATGAATCTGCAATGACCAGAATTGATATGAGCGAATATCAAGAAAGGCATTCAGTTTCTAGATTAGTTGGTGCTCCTCCAGGATATATTGGTTATGAAGAAGGTGGACAACTTACTGAAGCAGTTAGAAGAAAACCGTATTCAGTTGTACTTTTAGATGAGATTGAAAAAGCACATCCAGATACGTTTAATATTTTATTGCAAGTTTTAGATGAA
>JAMONN010000183.1 GCA_027065775.1 Flavobacteriaceae bacterium
TTCTTGTTTGTTTATATTTAACTCAGCAATTTTTTTAGTATTCATTTGCTGTATTAGTTGTTCGTATCCTAAATTTATTGCGTCATTATAATTTTCTTCTGTGGCTTTTTTAAATGCTTCCTCAAATTCTTTTTCCGCTTTTGTTTTAAATGAAGTTTCTTCAGTTTTAATAAAACTAATTAAATTATCATAATCCACATTACTTAATTGAAATTTTTCGGCACTTGGTATGGTTATATTATCATACTGATATTTTGTAGCATATTTAAAAATAGCATCCGATGCAAAAAGTGCTTTTGTACCAATCGTTTTTTCTGGTCTTTCTATTTTTATATCTGGTTCAACGCCACCACCATCATAAACTTTTCTGCCATTTGCAGTTCTAAATAGATTTCTATTTTTTTGATCAAATTTTGGTACAATACCTGTTTTGTGATCTCTATTTGTATAATCTAATTCTTGAATACATCTACCACTTGGTGTGTAATATTTAGAAATGGTTAATTTCATTTGTGTTCCGTATGGTAATCTTCTAGTTCTTTGCACTAAACCTTTACCAAATGAACGTTCGCCAATTACAACAGCACGATCTAAATCTTGTAAAGCGCCTGCTAAAATTTCACTTGCCGAAGCAGATCTACCATTTACTAAAATTACAATTGGGATTTCTAAATCTATAGGTTCTTTTTTAGTTTTATAAGTATTACTCCATTTTTTAACTTTGGCTCTTGTAGTAACTACAATTTGATCTTTTGGTACAAAATAGTTAACAATCTTTACTACTTCGTTTAATAAACCACCAGGATTTCCTCTAACATCAATGATTAGTTTTTTCATGCCATCATCTTTCAAATCGTTATATGCTTCTTTTACTCTTGCAGATGCTTTTTTATTAAATTTAACAAATGACATATAGCCAATTTCATCATCTAGCATTTCATGAAATGGTACAGGATCAATTTCAATAGTTGCTCGAGTAATTTCGGCATCAATTTTTTTACCATTTCTATTTACTTTAACGGTTACTTTTGTATCTGGCAATCCTTTTAATAATGTATTGATTGATTTTCCATCATAATCTTTTACCCATAAATCATTTATTTGTATGATTTCATCACCAGCTTTTAGACCTGCATTTGCTGCAGGATTATCCTCATAAACTTCTCTAATAAATAATTTATTATCTTTAAATGATGATTTTGCACCAATGCCACCATAAGCACCACGAGATTTAATTTTATAATCTTCTACACCTTGTTCATCATAATATCTTGTATATGGGTCTAAA
Source organism: Flavobacteriaceae bacterium (assembly GCA_027065775.1). Lineage (GTDB taxonomy): Bacteria > Bacteroidota > Bacteroidia > Flavobacteriales > Flavobacteriaceae > S010-17. The sequence goes on from JAMONN010000183.1 coordinate 1,289, forward strand.
CTTTTCAGCATATTATTTACTGCATCACTAGTCATTTGTGATGGCGTAACTTCATCTATATAGTACATATTAAGTTCCTTAAATATCGAAGTGTACAATTCTATTTGTTTTGCTACTTCAAAAAAATCGGATTTAAAAGAAACTGTAAACGTTAAGATTGTAATTAATAGGATAAAAAAACCTGTTTTTTTAATTTTTTTCATTTTATTATTTTTGAGCGTGTAAGATATGGATTTTATTTGTGAGACTATAAAAAATTATTTTCGATTTTTTAATTAGTCAAACTAATCCCGATTTTTTAGCGGGATATTGGTTTAAGAAATTTATTTCTATCTTAATAAGTTAAATTTTTCTAAAAATTGCAAAAAATACTATTAATAGAGGTGTTATTTAAAATATTGGCATTATTTTAGTGTTCCACTAAGCATTATTAATGAAAAAAATATTCAGATATATGAAACGTAACTATAAAATTGTTTTACCAATAGTATTACTTATTGGTTTGTTATTAGGTAATAAAGTTTTTGCTCAAAATGATTCCGAAAAGGATAAAATTTTAGTAGCATTAATTCGCGATGCTTTAAAAAACGCACATTATAGTCCTAAAGAATTTAATGATGAATTTTCTGAGGTTATTTATGCCGATTATATCGAAGCATTAGATCCAACCAAAAGATTTTTTGTTGCAAAAGATTTGAAACTTTTTTCCGCTTATAAAAAAGAAATTGACGATCAAATTAAAACCGAAGATTTAACTTTTTTCAATTTAGTAACCAATACATTTTTAGATAGAATTAAAGAAACCGAAGGTTTTTATGCTTCTATATTAGAAGAACCGTTTGATTTTGATAAAGACGAAACATTTAGTTTGGATTATGAAAATGAAGTATATCCGAAAAATAAAAAAGTAAGATTAGAAAAATGGCGTAAGCAACTAAAATTAAATGTTTTAGGTAGACTGTATGATAAGATTGAAGATGAAAATAATATAAAGAAAGATAGTGCTACTTATATAGTGAAATCTATGACTACTTTAGAAAAAGAAGCTAGAGAAAAATCAAAAGAAAATATGTCTGATTATTATACCAGAATGAAAGACTTAACAAGTGATGATTGGTTTTCATTATATATAAATAGTATTACTGCTACTTTTGATCCTCATACGACTTACTTTTCACCAAAAATCAAGAAAAAATTTGATATTGGTATGTCTGGTAAATTAGAAGGTATTGGCGCTAGATTATCTAAAAAAGGAGATTATACCAAAGTAGTAGAACTAATTTCTGGCGGTCCAGCATGGCGAAAAGGCGAATTAGAAGTTGGTGATTTAATTTTAAAAGTTGCTCAAGCAGATGCCGAACCTTTAGATATTGTAGGTATGCGTTTAGACGATGCTATCGAATTTATTAAAGGTAAAAAAGGTACAGAAGTACGATTAACACTTAAAAAAATTGATGGTACTACCAAAATAATATCCATTATTAGAGATGTGGTTGAATTAGAAGAAACTTTTGCAAAAAGTAGTACCGTAAAATTTGATAACAAAACGTATGGTGTTATTAACCTACCACAATTTTATATTGATTTTTCGGAAAAGAATTTTAGAAATTCTGCTACCGATATGGAAAAAGAAATCGAAGAATTAAAAAAAGAAAACATAGAAGGTTTGCTAATCGATTTGCGTAATAATGGTGGCGGTTCCTTAAAAACTGCTATCGAAATTGCAGGTTTGTTTATTGATAAAGGACCAATTGTACAAGTAAAATACAATGATAAATCTCCTAGAATTGATAAGGATATAAATCCAAAAATACAATGGAACGGATCTTTAGTTGTCTTAGTAAACGAACTTTCTGCAAGCGCTTCTGAAATATTTGCCGCTGCAATGCAAGATTATAACAGAGCAATTATTATTGGTTCTAATCAGACTTTTGGTAAAGGAACAGTTCAAAATATATTAGGTTTAAATAATTTTTTCAGATATAAAAAAGATTTGGGCGCATTAAAAATGACGATTCAAAAATTTTATAGAATTAATGGTGGTTCGACACAATTAAAAGGTGTGGTTTCTGATATTGCCATTCCAGATAGATATACATATATGGAAATTGGAGAACGTGATGAAAAAAATCCATTAAAATGGGATAAAATTGCTCCTGCAAAATACGAAGCATTAGATTTTTATGAAAATTTTGATGACGTAGTTCAAAATAGTAGAATCAGAATTATGGATAATCCGCATTTTAATTTAATTAACGAAAATGCGAAATGGTTAAAAAAATCAAGAGAAGACAAAGTTGCCTTTTTAAACTACAATAAGTATAAACAAGATATTGATAACCATAATAAAGAAGCAGAGAAATTCAAAAAATTGAAAGATTATAAAAACGATTTAGCTTTTAAATCACCTTTATATGAATTACCATTAATGGAAAAAGATTCTGTTTTAGAACAAAAAAGAACAGCATGGCATAAAAATTTAAGTAAAGATATTTATATTGAAGAAGCATTAAGAGTTCTTTCGGAATTAAAAGTTAAGAATACTGCGGTAGCTGTTAAAGGTTAAAATAGTACCTTTGTGTTTGAATGAAAAAACTGTACATCATAGCAGGTCCAAACGGAGCAGGAAAAACGACAGCTTCTTTTACGATTTTACCAGAAATTTTTAATTGTAAAGAATTTGTAAATGCAGATGAGATTGCAAGAGGTATTTCACCATTTAATCCAGAAAAAGTTGCTTTTCAATCAGGAAGAATTATGTTACAAAGAATAAATGAATTACTTGAAGAAAAAAATTCATTTGCCTTTGAAACAACATTAGCAACAAAATCATTTATTAAATTTATCGAAAAAGCAAAAATTAAAGGTTTTGAAGTTATATTACTTTTTTTACAGCTTTCTTCAGAAAATTTAGCAATTGAAAGAGTTAAAACTCGAGTAAAAGAAGGCGGACATAACATACCAAAAAATATTATAAAAAGAAGATTTCAAAACGGTTTACATAATTTCTTTAAATTATATATTCCTAAAGTTGATAAGTGGTTTCTTGTTGATAATTCAGAAGAGTCGTTTATATTTGTTGCAAATGGAACAGCAAAAAATTCATTTATTAAAAACAAAAAATTTTGGAATAAACTAAAAATAAAATATGGAAATTAAAGAACAATTACAAGAATTAGAAGATAAATTATCTAAAGGTCTTAAAGAAGCATATAAAAAAATGATTGCTTTTAAGCAGCAAAAAAACACACCAATTATTGTTTCAAAAAACGGAAAAATAATTAAAATCAAGCCAAAACAAAATTAATCAATGAAAGCATATATTTTTCCTGGACAAGGAGCACAATTTACAGGTATGGGTTTAGACTTATACGAGAAATTTCCATTAGCGCAAGAACTATTCGAAAAAGCAAATAATATTTTAGGTTTTTCTATAACTGATATTATGTTTGAAGGAACACCAGAACAATTAAAAGAAACCAAAGTAACACAACCCGCTATTTTTTTACATTCCGTAATTATGGCAAAAGTTTTAGGTGCTGATTTTAAACCAGAAATGGTTGCAGGTCATTCTTTAGGTGAATTTTCTGCCTTAGTGGCAAATGGAGTTTTATCTTTTGAAGATGGTCTTAAATTGGTTTCACAACGTGCTTTAGCAATGCAAAAAGCATGTGAAATTCAACCATCGACTATGGCTGCAGTTTTAGGTTTAGAAGATAATATAGTAGAAGAAGTTTGTAAAGAAATCGATGGAGTAGTAGTTGCAGCAAATTACAATTGTCCTGGGCAATTAGTGATTTCTGGAAGTATTGAAGCAATAAACAAAGCATGTGAAATCTTAACAGAAAAAGGAGCAAGGCGTGCATTAGTATTACCAGTTGGTGGCGCATTTCATTCGCCATTAATGGAACCAGCACGTGAAGAATTAGCAAACGCTATTAAAAATACTACTTTTAACGAGCCAACTTGCCCTATTTATCAAAATGTTCCTGCTTGTGCTGTAAATTCAGCTAATGAGATTAAAGAAAATTTGGTAGCACAATTAACTGCACCTGTAAAATGGACACAAACAATTCAATCTATGATAAAAGATGGTGGAAAAGAATTTACCGAAGTTGGTCCAGGAAGAGTTTTACAAGGTTTAATGCGTAAAATTGATAGAAGTGTAACTGCAAATGGTGTTGTATTTGAATAGGTTTTCCTGAAGACAATACAAACCTATATTTATATAAAACAGTGTAATCTGCGAAATCTGCAGGAAAAATTAACACATGAACAAAGGCACAATATTAACATCTATAAGAAATAATATAGCAACAATTACTTTTTCGCATCCTGCAAGTAATTCTTTTTCGAGTTCTTTATTAGAGCGATTAATAGAAAATATTGATAGAATAAGTAAGGATAATAATGTAAATGTTATTATACTACAAAGTGAGGGAAAAACATTTTGTGCTGGCGCATCATTTGCCGAACTTATCGCAATTGATAATTTAAGTGATGGAAAACGATTTTTTATGGGGTTTGCAAATTTAATTAATGCCATGCGAACTTGTAAAAAACTAATAATTGGCCGTGTGCAAGGAAAAGTAGTTGGCGGTGGCGTTGGAATTATTTCTGCTTGTGATTATGTTTTTGCAACCGAAAAAGCAGATATCAAATTATCAGAATTAACTATTGGTATCGGTCCATTTGTAATCGCACCAGCAGTAGAAAGAAAAATTGGTTTAGCAGCATTTAATGAATTAACTTTAGACGGAACTCATTGGCAAACTGCTTATTGGTCTCAGAAAAAAGGATTGTTTACCAAAGTGTTTGAAGATACTAGAACAATGGATGAAGCAATACATGATTTAACTTTTAAATTAGCAAGTTATAACCCAGATGCTTTATTAGAAACAAAAAAAATGTTCTGGAAAAACACAGATCATTGGTCAGAATTATTAAAAGAACGTGCTGAAATAAGTGGCAAATTAGTTTTATCTGATTTTACTAAAAAAGCATTACAAAAATTTAAAAAATAATGAATTTACAATTAATAATTTCAAAATTACTTTTTATACCATTACAAGTAGATATTAATGAAAAATTAAAAGAAGCGCCAGATGATGCTTATCAAATAGGTGTTATTATTGGTACTTATCTGCCTTTAGTTTTGCTTTTTGTTTTGGCATATTATTTATATTATAGAGCAAAAAAACGAAATATTGATAAGTAAGAATAACTCTTACTTTTAGGAAATACTATTAATTTAAAAACCCTCAAGAATTACATTTCTTGAGAGTTTTTAAATTTTATGTTATCCCATTTTTAAATCGGGATAATAAGGTAATATTATTTCAACTTCTTTTTAACTTCCACTTCATGGAATGCTTCAATAATATCTAATTCCTTAATGTCATTGTAGTTTTTAACTTGTATACCACAATCATATCCTTTGGCAACTTCTTTAGCATCATCTTTAAATCGTTTTAACGATGCTAATTCACCTGTATATATAACAACATTATCTCTTATTAAGCGTATTTTTGATCGGCTAAATATTTTACCAGTTAAGACCATACAACCTGCAATAGTACCAATTTTAGATATTTTATAAGTTTCTCTAATTTCAGCAGTACCTGTAATTTCTTCAATAATATCTGGCGAAAGCATACCTTCCATAGCATCTTTAATCTCATCAATTACTTTATAAATAATTGAATATGTTCTAATATCGATCTCTTCCGCTATAGCTAACTGATTTGCTTTTCCTTGAGGTCTAACATTAAATCCGATAATAATCGCATCGGAAGCAGAGGCTAATAATACATCAGATTCTGTAATTGCTCCAACTCCTTTATGAATAATATTTACATTTATTTCTTCGGTAGATAATTTTTGTAATGAATCTGTTAATGCTTCAACAGAACCATCCACATCACCTTTAAGAATAATATTTAATTCTTTAAAGTCACCTAATGCAATACGTCTACCAATTTCATCTAGTGTGATATGACGTTGCGTTCTAACACTTTGCTCACGTTGTAATTGATCTCTTTTTGCTGCAATTTGTTTTGCTTCTTTTTCATCATCAAATACATTAAATTTATCACCAGCTTGTGGCGCACCATCTAATCCTAAAACAGAAACTGGTGTTGATGGACCGGCAACTTTTAAGTTGTTTCCACGTTCATCAAACATTGCTTTAATTTTACCACTATGCGTACCTGCTAATAAATAATCACCTATTTTAAGTGTACCTGCTTGTACTAACAATGTAGTAACATATCCTCTACCTTTATCTAATTGTGCTTCTACAACTGTACCAACACCATTTTTATTTGGATTTGCTTTTAACTCTAATAATTCTGTTTCAAGCAATACTTTTTCTAATAATTCATCTACACCAGTACCTAATTTAGCAGAAATATCATGTGATTGTATTTTTCCACCCCAATCTTCTACTAAAAGATTCATTTGAGATAATTCTTCTTTTACTTTATCTGGATTTGCTCCTGGTTTATCAATTTTATTAATTGCAAATATTATCGGAACTCCTGCCGCTTGTGCATGACTTATTGCCTCTTTAGTTTGTGGCATTATGGAATCATCCGCAGCAATTACAATTACAACAACATCGGTTACTTGTGCACCTCTGGCACGCATTGCAGTAAATGCCTCGTGACCTGGAGTATCTAAAAATGTAATTTTTTGCCCATCTTCTAACGAAACTGAATATGCACCAATATGCTGTGTAATACCACCTGATTCACCTGCAATTACATTTTCTTTACGAATGTAATCTAATAGCGATGTTTTACCATGATCTACGTGACCCATTACAGTTATAATAGGTGCTCTACTTACTAAATCTTCTTCATTATCAATTACTTCTTCGATAGATTCTTCTACTTCTGCACTTACGAATTCTACTTCATGATCAAATTCTTCCGCTACAATAGTTAGGGTTTCTGCATCTAATCTTTGATTCATAGTCACCATCATACCTAATGACATACAAGCCGAAATAATTTGAGTTACCGAAACATTCATCATTGTTGCAACTTCACTTACGGTAACAAACTCTGTTACTTTTAAGATTTTGCTTTCTGCTGCTTGTTGTTCTAAGTCTTTGTCGAATTGTTCTTTGTGTAAATCTCTTTTTGATTTACGGTATTTTGCACCTTTTCCTTTTTTAGTTTTACCTTGTAAACGTTCTAAAGTTTCACGTACTTGCTTTTGAATTTCTGCTTCGGTAGGTTCTACTTTTTCAGCTCTTTTACCTCTAGGCGCATTTCTGCTATCTCCTCTTTTAACAAACTTTTTAAATGGCGTTGATCCTGGTTTGTTTATACGTTTACGTTTACCTCTTTGATTTACTGGTTTATTACCAGGTTTTTTATCCGTAGCTTTTGTATCTTTCTTTTTAGGTTTTTTAGCAAATTGAGCTAAATTAATCTTTTCACCTACCGTTTTGAAACCTTTTAATTTTTTGTATTTGGTTTCAATTTTTTCAGGTTGTATAATCTCAATTATTTTTTTTACAGGTTTTTGTACTTTTACTATAATCTTTTCTTTTGGAGTCTCTTCTTTTGAAGTTTCCTCTTTTTTTACAACAGGTTTCTCCTTTTTGACTTTTGCCTCAACAACTACTTTAATTTCTTTTGGAGTAATTTTTTTAGAAAGATCTATTTTATCTAATTTTTTTAAACCAGCTAGTTTTGGTTTAATAGTTTCGATAGTTTCTATAACAACAGGTTCTTTCTTTACTTCTTGTTTGGGTTTTTCTTCTTTTATTTCTGTTTTCGGTTCTTCTTTAACTTCTTTCTTTTTCTTTTCGGAAAGATCGATAGTACCTACTTGCTTAATACCTGAAAGATTTTCAGATTCTACTTTAATCAATTCTCTTTCTTTAATTTCGGCAGCTTCTTTGGCTAATTTCTTCTCTTCTTTTTCTTTTTCTTGAGCTAAACGAAGTTCTTCTTTCTCTTTTCTTTTTTCGATACCAATTTCTCTAGAATTTACTTTTCTAGATTTGTCAGTTTCAAATTCATCTGAAAGAACTGTATAAACATCTTCATCAATCTTAGTATTAGGTCTTGCTTCGATAGTAATATCTTTTGTTGCAAGAAATTCTACTGCTCGATCTAATGAGATGTTAAATTCTTTTAAAACTTTATTTAGCCTTTGTTGTTTAGCCATAATTTATAATAATTTGTACTACTTTGTTTAATTAGTTTTAAGTATTCTCAAAACTAAATAAATTTAATTTATGAGATATCTCATCGTTTTTTGATTGTCTTGTAGTTAGAGTACAACCAAAAATAAATATTAATTTTCAAACTCTAATCTTAAAATACGTTGTAATTCAACGATAGTTTCTTCTTCTAAATCAGTTCGTTTTACCAATAATGCTACATCTTGTTCTAAGACACTTTTCGCTGTATCGAAACCTGCTTTTTTCAATTCTACAATAACCCAATCTTCGATTTCATCGGTAAATTCAGTTAACTCTACATCTTCATCTTCTACACCTTCGCGTTGCACATCTAACTCATAACCTGTTAATTGACTAGCTAAACGGATATTTACACCATTTCTACCAATTGCTTTAGATACTTCTTCTGGTTTTAAAAATACACTAACACGTGGTTTTTCTCCTTCTTTTACTTCTTGAAATTCAACCGAAACTACTTTTGCAGGGCTTAATGCTCTTGCAATAAATACTTTTTCGTTTTTAGTATAATTAATAACGTCTATATTTTCGTTACCTAATTCTCTAACAATACCATGAATTCTTGAACCTTTCATACCAACACAAGCACCAACTGGGTCAATTCTATCATCATAAGAATCTACTGCTACTTTTGCTTTTTCACCTGGTATTCTTGCTACTTTTTCGATGGTTATTAAACCGTCAGCAACTTCGGGTATTTCTTGAATAAATAATTCAGTTAAAAATTCTGGTGATGTTCTAGAAAATATAATTGCTGGTTTGTTACCTCTTAATTCAACCGATTTAATAATACCTTTTACATTATCTCCTTTACGGAAAAAATCACCTCTAATTTGTTCACTTTTTGGTAAAATTAATTCATTACCTTCATCATCTAATAAAATAACTGCGTTATGTCTAATATGATGTACTTCAGCATTAAATATTTCGCCTTCTAAATCTTTAAATTGTTTATAGATGTTTGTATTATCGTGTTCTTGAATTTTTGCGATTAAATTTTGACGTAAGGCTAAAATTGCTCTTCTACCTAAGTCAATTAGTTTTACTTCTTGCGTAACTTCTTCACCAACTTCGTAATCGTCTTCTACTTTTAATGCATCTGTTAATGAAATTTCTGCATTATCATCTTCTACTTCGCCATCTACAACAACTATTCTATTACGCCAAATTTCTAAATCTCCTTTATCTGGATTTATAATAATATCAAAATTTGCATCAGATCCATACTTTCTTTTTAAAGCGGCTCTGAAAACTTCTACTAAAATTGACATTAAAGTCGCTCTGTCTATTCTTTTATCGTCTTTAAATTCAGAAAATGAATCTATTAAAGCTATATTTTCCATTCTATTTTATTAAAATATTATTTTCACTTTTGTTTGTTTTATATCACTAAAAGCAATCGTTGCTTTTTTATCTACGGTTATTTTACCTTTACCAATAGGTTTTGGTTCTCTTGCTTTCCATTTTAAATGAATATGTTTTTCGGTAACTTCTTCTAAAGTACCTTCGAACTTTTCATTTTCAGTTTTCACTTTTAATATTCTACCAATATTTTTGTTATACTGACGGATATTTTTAAGTGGTTCTGCAATATCTGGCGAACTAACTTCTAACGAAAAATCTTCCTCTTCTCTATCAAAACTACCTTCGATAAACTTGTTTATTCGAATACATTCTTTTAAAGATATACCATTATCACCATCTAAAATTAAACTAATTTTATTTGCGTCACTTATTTTTAAATCCACTATAAAAATAGAGGGATTCTCATCAAGTGCTTCATTAACAATATCTAATAGTTTATTTTGATTCATTTTTTGTGCTAAAAAAAGAGGACTCTTAGTCCTCTTTCATTTCTTTCGTCGTTATTTCGGTTGCAAATATATAAAAACCTTTTAAACTGACAAGTATCATAGGGTATAATCTAAAATAATTCGTATTTTTACAGTATTCTTAAAACTATACTTATGAAACGAATATTAGTACCAATCGATTTTTCTGAAGAAGCAAAATGTGCCGCTAAAGTAGCTGCTAAAATCGCTAAAAAAACAAATAGTAAAATATATTTATTACATATGCTTGAATTACCTGAAGGTATTATTGATATGAATACTAGTAAAGATACATCTTCACCTGCATCTATCTTATTTATGCAAAAAGTACATGAGCGTTTTGACGAATTAAAAAATGAGTCTTTTTTTGATGGTGTTGAAGTAATTGAAACCGTACAGTTTCATAAAACTTTTGATGGTGTGATTGAAGAAAGTAAAAAGCATGATGTTGATTTAGTGGTTATGGGTTCTAGTGGTACATCTGGTTTTGCCGAAATTATTGTAGGTTCTAATACTGAAAAAGTGGTAAGACATTCTAATGTACCTGTGTTAGTTGTTAAGAAAGGCACCAAAAATTTTGAATTAAACGATATTGTTTTTGCGTCAGATTTTAGTGGTGAAAGCAAAGCAAGATTTAAAGATGTTATTGATTTTACAGCTATTTTTAATGCTAATTTACATTTAGTGTATATAAATACTTCACATAGATTTAGTACTACTAAACAAATCACAGATAAAATTAATGCTTTTATAAGTGATTTTCAGTTAAGTGATTTTGATTTTACAATTTATAATGATTTATCTATTGAAAGAGGTATTTTAAATTTTTCTAAAGAAATAAATGCGGATTTAATTGCTTTAAATACACATGGTAAAAGTGGTTTGTCTAAATTTTTTAACGGAAGTGTTGGGCAAGAATTAGCTAATCATGCTATAAAACCTGTAATTACTTTTAAAATATAAGATAACTTTTTGTGAATATAAAAGTTTCACACAAAGAAAAAATAGGAGAAGAACGCAAAGTTTTGCATTCTTTATAAGTCAGGGTTTCATTTTAAGTGAAACCCTGACTTGTTTTAAATTTAATATTCAAAAGTACCAAATTGACTTTTAATAGTTAATTTTTTGGTTTTATTAGATTCTACTCTTCCGATAATTTGAGCATCAACATTAAATTTTTTGGAAATTTCAATAATACTTGCTGCTATTTTTTCTGGAACGTACAATTCCATTCTATGTCCCATATTAAATACTTGATACATTTCTTTCCAATCGGTATTAGATTCTTTTTGAATTAATTCGAATAAAGGCGGAATATCAAATAAGTTATCTTTTATAATATGTAAATTATCTATAAAATGTAATATTTTAGTCTGTGCGCCACCACTACAATGTACCATACCGCAAATATCTTTACGATGTTTATTTAATATTTGCTTGATAATTGGTGCATAAGTTCTAGTTGGTGATAAAACTAATTTACCAGCATCTACCGAAGTATTATCGATTAAATCTGTTAATTTTTTAGTACCAGAATATACTAAATCCTTAGGTACTTTATTATCATAACTTTCTGGATATTTTTTTGCTAAATCTTTATGAAAAACATCATGTCTAGCAGAAGTTAAACCGTTAGAACCCATACCACCATTATAAGACTCCTCATAAGTTGCTTGACCAAAAGAAGCCAAACCAACAATAACATTGTCAGGTTTTATATTGGCATTATCAATAACATCTTTTCTTTTTATTCTTGCAGTAACTGTAGAGTCTACTATAATTGTTCTTACCAAATCACCAACATCAGCAGTTTCGCCACCAGTAGAATAAATATGAATATCGTGTTTTGCTAAATCTTTTAAAATGGTTTCGGTACCATTTATTAATTCTGAAATTACTTCTGCGGGTATTACATTTTTATTTCTTCCGATAGTAGAGGAAAGCAAAATATTTTCGGTGATGCCTACGCATAATAAATCATCAATATTCATGATTAATGCGTCTTGTGCAATGTCTTTCCAAACAGATAAATCGCCTGTTTCTTTATAATACATATATGCTAAGGAAGATTTTGTTCCTGCGCCATCTGCATGCATAACAATACAATACTCTTCATCGTTTGTTAAATAATCTGGTACAATTTTACAAAATGCTTTCGGAAAAAGTCCTTTGTCTATAGTTGCAATTGCTTTGTGCACATCTTCTTTAGATGCAGAAACTCCTCTTAAATTATAACGATTGTTTTTAGACATGGGTGAATTATTAAATATATCGTTGCAAAATTAAGTATAAAAAAAAAGTGTTTCCATTATTATGAAAACACTTTTGATTTTATTATTAACATTTTATTAGAACTCTATAGTTTGTAAAGCAGAATTCTGCAACACATATAACGGAATACAAACGTTCATGAAAAAACGAACAAATTCAAATAAAATCGTCCATTCAAAAAAGAGTTAAAATATTCTTGAATCATTAATATTAAAGTATATTTGCTTGCTTAAAACAAAGAATTATGTCTTTAAGCAATATCCGATTAGAAGTAATGCAAACTATCGAAAAAAAAGTAGATACGTTTGTAGATAAATTTCTAATTAGTCCTGAAAAAATATGGCAACCAACCGATTTTTTACCAAATCCACAAGGTGATAATTTTATAGAAGAAGTTAAAGAAATAAGAGAATTATCTAAAGATTTAGATGATGATTTTTGGATTTGCATGGTTGGTGATACTATTACCGAAGAAGCATTACCAACATATGAATCATGGGTTTTAAATATTGAAGGTGTAAAGCAAATGGATGCCGAAAAACCAGATAATGGTTGGGCAAAATGGTTGCGAATGTGGACTGGCGAAGAAAATAGACATGGCGATGTTTTAAATAAGATGCTTTACTTATCTGGTAGAGTCAATATGCGCGAAGTAGAAATCACAACACAACATTTAATTAATGACGGTTTTGATATTGGCACTTCTCGTGACCCATATAAAAACTTTGTTTATACAAGTTTTCAAGAATTAGCAACTTATATTTCACATAATAATGTGGCAAAAATCGCTCGTAAAAAAGGTTTTAAGTTACTATCAAGAATGAATAAAATAATTGCTGGTGATGAAATGCGTCATCATCATGCTTATGTTACTTTTATTCAAGAAATATTTAAATATGACGCAAGTGAAATGATGTTGGCTTTTCAGCATATGATGAAGCATAAAATTGTGATGCCTGCCATGCACCTAAGAGAATCTTTTGGTACAAAAGGTTCTTTATTTGATGAATTTTCTACTGTAGCACAGCGTGCTGGTGTTTATACTGGTTTTGATTATGTAAGTATTATCGAAAAATTAAATAAAGCTTGGGATATTGATAAAATTACAGGTTTAACTGACGAAGCAGAAAAAGCAAGAGATTACTTAATGAAATTACCTGCAAGAATGTATCGAATTACAGAAAGAATTGTAATACCAGACACAAAATATGAATTTAAATGGATGATGAATTCGTAAATCCGTAAAATAGTATTCTTAAGAAAATTTTCATCCATTAAACAAAACAAATAATTTCATTATTTTTAACTGATTGATCACACAATTTTGAATGTATTTTCATTTTTGTATGAACAAACAGTTAGTTACCTTATTGACTCTTTATATTTTAACTTTAAAGGATTTTAAAGCGTATTGTAATATTTAGTATATTTGCGAGTATAAAAAAAATTGTTACTTCATTCAAAAATTTCTAAATTATGAAAAAAATAAATATTACTATTATTTTATTATTTATTATCATTAGTTCTTTTTCGCAATCTACCTATTGGGAAAAATCTTTAATTAAAACGAATGTTGAAAATGTTATTGATAAACCAACAGATTTTCAACAATACAATTTTAAAGTTCAAAACTTTAAAAATGAATTATTTAAAGCGCCTTTAAGGACAAATAATACCAATTCAAATATAATTATTGAATTACCAAATGAATTAGGAGAAATAAAAAAATATCAAATATTTGAGACGTCTAATTTAGCACCAGAATTAGCAAATCGTTACCCAAATATAAATCATATATAGGTAAAGCAATAGATAATAATGCTGTAATTCGTTTAAGTTATGCGCCTTCTCAAGGAATAAGTGCTGTAATAACTAATGAAAATCGACCAACAACCTTAATAAAACCAATCAATATTTCGGAAAACTCATATGCAGTTTATTCTAGAAATTTAATGAGTGAAATTTCAGATTTTGAATGCGAAACCGTCGAGACTATTAAAAATTCATTTACAGAAAATGATACAAAAGTAGTTGATGCTTTTTTAAGAAAATATCGTTTAGCTATTTCGACCACAGCAGAATATTCGCAATTTTGGTTAGATGGAACCGAAACTAGCGATGCCGAAAGAAAAGGAAAAGTACTTGCAGCACTAAATACTAGTATGATAAGAATTAATGGTATTTTTGAAAGAGATTTTGGTGTTACTATGGAACTGATTGCTAATAACGATCAAGTGGTTTATTTAAACCCAGCAACCGACCCTTATAATGGTGTGTCTAATAGTATATTGCAAAACACTTTAGACAATGTTATCGGAAATTCTAATTACGATGTTGGTCATCTAGTTCATTTTAGTGGTTCTAGAAGTGGTAATGCTGGTTGCATTGCTTGTGTTTGTACTACCGGATCTAAAGGTTCTGGTTGGACACAACATCCAACTCCAGCATCCGATGATTTTAATATGATTGTTTCGCATGAATTTGGACATCAATTTGGTGGTTGGCACGTACAAAGTAGTTCTAACTGTAGATCTGCAAATGGATTACAAGAAGTAGAACCAGGATCAGGAAGTTCTATCATGGGTTATGCAGGAATTTGTCCTGCAAATGTGCAAAATTTTGCTGATGATTATTTTAATTATGTAGATATTAGAGATGTAATTCAATGGACTAGATTTGATAGTTCTTGTGCTCAATTAATCCCTACAGGAAATACAGATCCTACAGCTAATGCTGGCAATGATTATACTATACCAAAATCAACCGCTTTTAAATTAGAAGGCGTTGGAACAGATGTAGATGCAGGAGATAATCTATCTTATTGCTGGGAAGAAAATGATCCTGAAAATCCAAATAGTAATCAAGCACCATCGCCAACAAGAACGCAAGGACCAATGTTTAGGTCTAAATTACCAGTTGGCACACCAATTAGATATATTCCACAACTAAGCGATGTTATTGCAGGTAACTTAACACCAACTTGGGAAGTTTTACCTTCGGTTAGTAGAACAATGGACATTCGTTTTACGGTTAGAGATAATGCCATTTTTGGACCACAAACCGCAAGTGATGAAATGACCGTAACTGTTAATGCAAGTGCTGGACCATTTCAAGTTACATCACAATCATCTTCAGAAACTTGGGATGTTGGTACAAATGTTACCATTAATTGGGATGTTGCAAATACAAATCAATCACCAATAAATACAAATTCGGTTACTATTTTACTCTCGGTAGATGGTGGTTTTACTTATCCTCACACTTTGGTTGCTAATACTACTAATGACGGTTCAGAAACATTTTTACTTCCAAACGTACCAACAAGTAACCAAGGAAGAATTATGGTTAAACCAATAAATAATATTTATTTTGCAATAAATTCTTCTAATATCAATATTCAAGCATCTGAATTTATAATGAATTTTATTGAAACGGATATAGAAGTTTGTCAACCTAATAATGCTATTTATAATTTTACCTACAACACTTTTTTAGGTTTTTCTGAAACCACAACTTTTGAAGCCGCTAATTTACCATCAGGATCTAGTGTTAGTTTTAACCCTATATCTGCAACAACCGACGGAACAGATGTTCAAGTTACAGTAAGTAATACGCAAAATGTAGCAGTTGGTTCTTATGATTTTGATATTGTTGGAACTGCCCCTAGTGTTTCTAGAACTTCAACAGTTAGTTTACATATATTTGATAGTAATTTAGTAACACCAACATTACAATTCCCTACAAATGGTCAAACAAGTATTAATCCTAATGTAAACTTAACTTGGAATACCGATTTAAACGCCTCTTCTTATGCTATTGAAATAGCACAAGATGCAGGATTTACAACTATTATTGAAACAGGAAATTCTATTACAAATCAATATCAAGCAACAAGTTTAGATTTTGATACAGAATATTTTTGGCGAGTAAAAATGAATAATGAATGTGGTTCTAGTAACTTCTCTTCAGTATTTAGTTTTGTTACTTTTTGTATTGCACCAACCAATGTTAATGTATCAAATGTATTAATTGATAATGCTTTAGTAAACTGGACAGAAAACGGAAATGCAACTTCTTGGGAAATAGAAATAGTAGAAACTGGTAATTCACCAACAGGAGTTGGTGTTTCTGCTCCAACTAATCCTTTTACAATTACAAGTTTAAATTCCTCTACGGATTACAACGTTTACGTAAGATCTAGTTGTGGTTCTGGTAATTTTAGTGATTGGACTTTATCTTCAATCTTTACCACAGGAGCAGATTTTTGTAATGGTGATAATTTTTACGATTCTGGAGGTGCTGGAGGCAATTATTCAGATGGAGAAAGTATTATAACTACTATCGCGCCAAGTACAGGTTTTAATGTAGTTACCGTACAATTTAATTCTTTTAATACGGAAGGTTGTTGTGATTTTTTAAAAATTTATGATGGTCCAGATACAACTGCAACATTATTAGGTACTTTTGGTGGTTCTACTAATCCTGGAACATTTACATCTACTCACGGAACAGGCGCTTTAACTTTTTGGTTTACATCCGATGGTTCTGTAACTAGTTCTGGTTGGGATGCAAACGTAATTTGCTCTAGTATTTCTTGTCCAAACCCCTTTAATTTTGAAGCAAACAATATTTTAGGAGATTCCGTAGATTTAAATTGGATGGCAGGTGATACCGAAACTAACTGGCAAATTGAATATGGTTTAAACGGTTTTACTCAAGGAAATGGTACCATTGTGCCAATAACAACAAATTCACATTCTTTAACAGGATTAAACGCTGCAACCAATTACGATGTTTATTTAAGAGCAAATTGCGGCACAAACCCTGGCGATGATGATAGCGCTTGGTTAGGACCACTTACTTTTATGACTCTTTGCGATGTTGTAAATGCACCTTGGTTAGATAATGTCGAAGCACATCAAGGAACAGAAAGTTCAGACATTCAAAATTGTTGGTCTTCTACACCAAATAATACTGTTAATGCTTACCGTTGGGATGTAAGTGAGTTTGGTAATACACCATCAAGCGGAACAGGTCCAAATTCTGGAAATAGTGGTTCAAAATATTTCTATACAGAATCTAGTGGTTATAATACTGGCGATGTAGCCGAATTATATACTCCTTTATTAGATTTATCTACGATGAGTATTCCACAATTATCTTTTTATTACCACATGTTTGGAGGAAATATGGGTTCTTTGCATGTAGATATTTTTAATAACGGAACTTGGTTTGATGATGAAATTGTAATTACAGGCGCACAACACACATCTGGGTCAGATGCTTGGACAGAGCAACTTTTGTTGTTAACAGCTTATACAGGCGAAATTCAAATTAGATTTAGAGGGATTAGAGGTACTGGTTATGAAAGTGATATGTCAATAGATGATATTCAAATATTTGAAGCACCAACTTGTCCTGATCCAACCGATTTTATTACTTTAAATGCTACTTTTGATTCTGTAGATTTAAGTTGGACAATTGGTAATACCGAAACAAATTGGGAAATAGAATATGGTTTAAACGGTTTTGCACAAGGAACAGGAACAACTGTTCAAGTAACTACAAATCCTTATACTTTAACAGGTTTAAATTTTGATACAAATTATGCTATTTATTTAAGAGCAAACTGCGGTGCAAATTCTGGTGATGATGATAGTAATTGGTTAGGACCAATTTCTTTTTCAACTCTTGGTATAAGCACACCAAATAACTTAACCGGAGAAGTTAATCAAGAAACTGGTGAAGTTTCACTTAATTGGCAAGAAGGTTCTGGAGCAACAGCTATTAACGAAGATTTTGATGATGGTGTTGCTGATAATTGGATACCAGTTACAGGTAATTGGAATGTTTCTGGAGGAAATTATAACGTATTTAATCCTTCAAACCCAACATTCGGTACTTCTTCAAATTATTATGAGGAAAATTTTTCAAATTTTGAATTAGAAATAAAAGTGAGAAAAACTTTTGGACACGTCAACGATACTGGATTATATATTAATGGAAACCCTGAAATTTTAACAAGTATGGGGCATTGGGCAAATACTTATAGACTTTCATGTAGTGCAACTGGTAGTTATGTGTTTGGTAAAAGAGAAAATGGTAATTGGACTACTATTCATGGTGAAACAAGTCCAGACGCAAATTTAGATATTGGATCATGGAACGTCCTTAAAGTTGTATATGCAAATGGATTTATAGACCTCTTTTTAAATGGTATTTTACAGGGAACTTATTTTGATGATACATTTACTTCTGGAAAAATAGGGATAAATATGTTTAATGGTACAGCTGCACAAAGTAGTACAGGTGAATTTGACTACGTAATATTAACACCATTAAGTAAAAATTATACATTTGGTACAGTAAACCAAAGCGAATACAGAAATGTATATGCAAATAATAATTGTATAAATAATAATTCATGTCAAGATGAAGATATTATAGATACTATTTTAGCACCAATACCACCTGTACAAAATTACACTTATACTAAAAATGGCACACGTGATTTCATTAATTATAATGTTTATAGAGATAATGTAATTATAGGTACAGCAACAGATACAAATTATTTAGATAACTTAACTTCTTATGGTACTTATGATTATTATGTAACAACACTTTTTGATGAAGGTGAATCTGAACCTTCAAATACTATAATAGTTGTTTATGAGGGAAATCCTGATATATCTGTAAACCCTACATCTTTAACAGAGACATTACCAGAAGGAGGAACTTCAACGCAAATTTTAACCATTACAAATAGTGGTGTTTCAGATTTAGATTTTGAAATTTCAACAACAGAAGTAAGTGGTTTGAATAATGAAGATGGAACATGGACTATTATAGAAGATAATACAGAATATATTTTTGAAAACACGATACCACCAAGTACTTTTATTCCTGGTTATAGTAAGAAAATATTTGAAATAGGTAATGGAAATTTAAACATTTTAGTCATGGAAAATGGTGTTTCGAATCCTTATTACGAAAATGCATTAACAAATCTTGGTTTGTCTTTTACGTCTGTTTCTTCTTGGAATTTATTAAATAATGAATTATTAAATGGTACAGAATGGGATCTTGTTATTGCTAACTCTTATGGCAATTCTGTAGATACAATTGTTTTAGATAATTTAAATATTTATCAATTAAATGGTGGTTTATTAATTTATTCTCATTGGGGAGTTAATTCTTATACCTCTCATCCGTTACTTTCCAATTTTGGCGTAAATTATGTAAGTTCTATTCTTAATCCGATAAACTTTTCTGCTACAAATTCTTCACATAGAATGTTTAATAACCCAAATCAGATATCAAATTTTAATTGGACTGATGATCAAGGAAATAGAGATGGTCAAATTGTTAATGTAATTAGTGGAGCAACTCAACTAGCAAGTTTTGATGGTTTTCCCACAAGTGGTGCAATTGTTTTAAATGCACAAGGTAATTGTATTTTTAATGCTTTTCAGTCTTCCAATTTTCAAGCAGATGATAATACAAATAGTAAACTAGATATTGTAGAACTTATTGAAAATCAAATTACTTTTTTAACTGGTTCGGCATTTTGGTTAACTGCTGCCCCAATATCAGGTACAGTACCTGCAGGAACTTCTGTAGATATAAACGTTCATTTCGATGCAACTAATTTATTAGCAGGAGTTTATAATGCTAATTTAGATGTTACTAGTAATGATCCAGACGAACCAATTGTAACAGTACCAGTTCAATTAACGGTAACACCTCCAACTTGTCCAAATCCAACAATTTTTGAAAGTTCTAATTTAACATCAAATTCTGTAGATTTAAGTTGGATAAATGGTAATACTGAATCTGCTTGGGAAATAGAATATGGCTTAACTGGTTTTACACAAGGAAATGGAACAATTTTGCAAGTAACTACAAACCCTTATAGTTTAACAAGTTTAAATTCAGACACAAATTACGATGTATATTTAAGAGCAAACTGTGGTATAAATCCTGGTGATGATGATAGTTCTTGGGTTGGACCAATAAGTTTTATGACATTAATTAGTTGCCCAGAACCTTCAAATTTAGTTGCTCTAAACAATACTAGTACAACAATTGATTTAAGTTGGATAAACGGTAATACCGAATCTGCTTGGGAAATAGAATATGGATTAAATGGTTTTACACAAGGAAACGGAGCAATCATACAAGTAACTACAAACCCTTATACTATAACAGGTTTAAATTCAGGCACAAATTATAACATATATTTAAGAGCAAACTGTGGTGCAAATCCTGGTGATGATGATAGTAGTTGGTTAGGACCAATAAGTTTTATGACATTAATTAGTTGTCCAGAACCTTCAAATTTAGTTGCTATAAACAATACCGATACAACAATTGATTTAAGTTGGACAAACGGTAATACCGAATCTGCTTGGGAATTAGAATATGGATTAACTGGTTTTACGCAAGGAAACGGGACAATTTTGCAAGTAACTACGAACCCTTATACTTTAACAGGATTGAATTTAGCAACTAATTATGACGTATATTTAAGAGCAAATTGTGGTGTAAATTCTGGTGATGATGATAGTAGTTGGATTGGACCAGTAAATGTAAATACAAATTGTAATTTTAATACGCCTTGGTTTGATAATATAGAAAATTATTCTGTAGGAACTTTACACCAATGTCAATGGACAAGTTGGGATGGATTTTCTGGCGGTGGAGATGATTTTAAAGTAACCGATAACATTACTTTTTCAGGAACAAAATCTTTATATATACCAAATGATAATGTTACAGATGGCGTTATTGATTTAGGAAACAAAACTTCTGGTCATTGGACATTAAAATTTAAAATGTATATTCCTTCAAATAGTACGGGATATTTTAATTTACAAGGTCAAGTTCCTATAAATGGAGGTGAATGGATCGTTGGAAATATTCATTTTAATGAGGCTAATAGTAATTCTGGAACTGGTCATATAGACAATTCATTTAATGGAGATATATTTTTTAATTTTCCTCATGATCAATGGTTTAATATAGAAATGAATTTTGACTTAACAAGTGGTATTTCTTCTGCGACTTGGGAATTTAAAGTGGATGGAAACATAGTAATAAATGAATTCACACCATTTACAGACAATAATGGAATGATTCCAACAAGTTTAGGAGGAGTAAATTTCTTTTCAATTGATAATGATAATTTTGTATATTTAGATGATTTTGAATATCGTGAGTATAATATAAGTTGCCCTAGTCCATCAAATTTTAATACAACAAATGTAACTACAACTTCTGTTGATTTAAATTGGATAAATGGAGGAACAGAAACGAATTGGCAATTAGAATATGGTTTAGATGGTTTCTCTCAAGGAAACGGAACAATTGTTTCAACAGCAATAAATTCATATAACTTAACAGGTTTAAATTCAGATACAAATTACGATGTATATTTAAGAGCAAACTGTGGTGCAAATCCTGGTGATGATGATAGTTCTTGGGTTGGACCAATATCATTTGCTACATTAGTAAGTTGTCCTAGTCCTTCAAACATGACTGCATTTAACATTACTGCTAATGCCGTAGATTTAAGTTGGACAAATGGTAGTTCAGAATCTTCTTGGCAAATTGAATATGGTTTATCAGGTTTTTCTCAAGGAAATGGAATTGTTGTTCAAACTAATTCTAACCCATATAATTTAAACACTTTAAATATTGCAACCCAATATGACGTTTATTTAAGAGCAAACTGTGGTGCAAATCCTGGTGATGATGATAGTTCTTGGTCTGGACCTTTTTCTTTTATGACACTTTGTAGTGAATTTGGAGTTCCTTTTTCTGAAGATTTTGATAACTTTAATACACCAGATTGTTGGACAGAGTTTGGTAGTGAATCATGGAATTTTAATACAAATCCAGATTATCAAGCAGCATCTGCTGGTGACCATACAGATGGCGGTGGAACCAATTTTGCTTGGATAGATGGTTCTGATCCGAGTGGTTCAGGACAAATAAGCAAATTAAGAACTCCTGTGTTAGATGTTTCTTCTCTTACACAACCTTCTGTTCAATATGCCGTGTATAGTTATAATACAGATGATAATACATATAATACATTAGAGGTTTCTATACATAATATAGATGGTGTTTCTTTTACTTTTCAAACTTTACAAGAATCTACAAACGGTTGGCAAGTTTTTACTTTTGATTTATCGTCATTAATTACTGGAAATTTATTTCAAATAGAATTTAGCATAGCAGAAAATAGTCCAGGAAATTCATTTTATAATGATATTTTAATAGATGACGTTAAAGTAGATGAATATAATAATCTAACTGTTAGTCAAGATGATTTTGCATTGTTTAATTTTAATTATTATCCAAATCCTGTAACAGATGAATTGATTTTATCTGCAAATGAGCAAATTTCTTCTATTAATGTTTACACTATACTTGGTCAAGAAATAATTAAATTAAGACCAAATAATTCATCTCTTGTAAATGTAGATATGTCGTTATTAAGTTCTGGAACTTATTTTGTAAAGGTTCAGATAGATTCTAAAAATAAAGTATTAAAAATCATTAAAAAATAATTTAAAAGTGTTGTTTTTTGTTATAGAGTCTTAAAAATTGACTCTATAACAAAAAATTCACAAACTCACTTTTAAGAATTTCTCTTGCGCCTAAACTTGCTAAATGCTGGTTGTAAACTTGGCAATCAATCAGTTTATAATTTTCTTTTTCTAGTTTTTGTGTTAACTGAATAAAAGCAAATTTGGAAGCATTACTTACTAAAGAAAACATACTTTCTCCACAGAAAATATGACCTAAATCTATGCCGTAAAGACCGCCAACTAATTTATCATCTAACCAAATTTCTACAGATTTAGCAATACCTAATTTGTGTAGTTTTATG
Organism: Flavobacteriaceae bacterium; assembly: GCA_027065775.1. Taxonomy (GTDB): domain Bacteria; phylum Bacteroidota; class Bacteroidia; order Flavobacteriales; family Flavobacteriaceae; genus S010-17. The sequence continues at coordinate 24,510 of JAMONN010000183.1, forward strand.
TAAACTTGTTCCATTTCATTGGTAATCCAAGTGCCAAATTCATCCTTGCGGTTTATGGTTTTACAATGGTGAATTACTGTTTCGAAATTTTGATTAAAAGTAATTTTAAAATTCCCTTTTTTAATAATTTGCTTCATGCTTTTAGAAACCTTTAATTCTTTAGGAAACAAAACCATGCGTTTTTTTGGCGCATACCAAATAATCGGTTCATCTTGATTGTACCACGGAAAAATTCCTTTTTTATATGCAAGTATTAACCTTTCGGTAGATAAATCACCGCCAACAGCAAGAATGCCATCTTCATTGGCAAGATCAGTATTTGGAAAAGGATCGTTTTTAGATAGAAAAATCATATTTCAAAAATACTTAAAATTGAAATATGATTTTAAAAACTAACTAAAAAATTTGGTGCTATGTCGAATTTGAGAGCATTAGATAGGCTTAACTTTGCGGCTTAGCGTCTTTACGAGAAAATAAATTACTCATTATAAATAGTATAGCCCCAAAAATTTGTACTAATCTTTTTGTAAAAAGGTAAGAATGATAATACCTAATCTACCAACTAAAAAAACAACGGCTCCAAATGCAGGAGTTAATAAACTTATTTTTAAACCAGCAGCAAGCATACCACTAGAAATTTCACCAACGCTTTCAATAGCATCAAAAGCAGTTATTAAACCAATAATTTGACCTAAAAAACCCCAAACTAAAGCAAATAAAGTAACAGAACTTACTAATTTAATTGTTTTGGTAGTTTCTTTTTTAAGAAACCCTTTTACTAATAAAACAAGTACTAAAATTAAAAGTAATAATAGAGGATACATAAATATTGGTCCACCTTCTTGTAATAATCTCATAATATTTAAATTTAAATGTTAATAATGATTCAAAAGTAATTGGATTTACTTTTAGGATTTTCTATTTGCGACCAAATATCATAAACAAATAGTATTCTACCAAATTAACACTATTTTTATCTTTTCTTTGAAGAAACCTGTTAAAAATTGGTAGTTTATCTATTTTTTAAAATAAAACAATAAAAAATCATCACTTTGCACTAATGAATTTATTTAAAAAAATTAGGAAGTTTACAAGAATTCCAATACATATATTGTTTTGGGTTTTAGTTTGGGGTTTTTTTAATTATTTTTTTAGTTTTAATTCTAATAATGAGAATTATGTTTTTTGGTTTTCTAATATTTTATTGCCAATAACAATTGCAAATACCTATGTAACGATTTATTATTTATTACCTAGATATTTGATAAAAAAGAAATATAAAACATTCCTTTTATATAGTATTTATTTACTTATTGGTTCGGCTTATGCTATTTCTATCACTATGTTTTTTGGGTTTATTTATTTATCCGAGTTAGATTTTAAAACAATGCCGCCATTAAGTAGAAGTTTGCCTTTTATTTTAATGAGTATTTATTTAGTGGTAATTGCAGTTGCTGCATTTAAATTGGTTGTTTATAATTATCAATCTTCAGAAAAACATAAAACGCTAGAAAACAAATTTTTAAAAACACAATTGCAACTTAAAAAAGAAGAATTAAAGTTTTTGAAGATGCAGATTCACCCACATTTTTTGTTTAATACCTTAAACACATTGTACGGTTTTGCTTTAAAAAAAGCAGATGAAACTCCTGAAATGATTTTAAAATTATCGAATTTATTAGATTATATTTTATATCAAATTGATAAACCAAGAGTTCTATTAACCGAAGAATTAAACCATATTGAAGATTATATTTCTTTAGAAAAATTACGATTTAGCGATACTTTAAAAGTAGTTATGATTAAAAACAATATAGATACTACTTTTCAGATTTCGCCAATGTTATTAATGCCTTTTGTGGAAAATAGTTTTAAACACGGCAATTTAATTAACGGTGTTTTAACCATTAAAATGGAAGTGACAACTACTAAAAACAAATTGATTTTTAAACTAAAAAATTCCGTTACTAATGAATTAGAAAGCACAAAAGGCATCGGACTTAAAAACATCAAAAAACGATTAGAAATGTTGTATCCTAATCAATATAAATTAGACATTAGTAAAACAGAAAAGGAGTTTATAGTAATCTTAAAACTAACAAAAGATGTCGCATAAAGTAAACTGTATTATAGTAGATGACGAAAAAATTGCCAGAGAAATATTAATTTCTTATTTAGAGAAAACGCCAAACATACGTTTAATAAAATCCTGTAAAAATGTAAAAGAAGCATTAGAAATTACAAGTACTACTAAAATTGATGTCATTTTATTAGACATAAATATGCCTGAAATTTCAGGGCTAACTTTAGCCAAAGTTATCGACAAGAATATAAAAGTAATTTTTACAACAGCATATCGCGAATATGCTGTAGATGGTTTTGATATCCAGGCAGTTGATTATTTATTAAAACCAATTTCTTTTGAGCGATTTACACAAGCAATTACAAAATATTTTGAACTAACTAAATTTTCAATAACTAAGAAACCTTCCGATTTAGAACCATTAAAAAATGATTTCATTTTTGTACGTTCCGATAGAAAAATGGTAAAAATAAATTTTAATGAAATATTATATATTGAAAGTTTAAGTGATTACATAAAAATTTACACCAAAGAAAAAATAGTCGTAACAAGAGAAACCATTTCTAATATGGAAGCAAAGTTACCAGGCACTAAATTTATACGAATTCATCGTTCATTTATTATTGCTTTTTCTAAAATAGAATCTTTCACTAATGAATTTATTGAAGTGCATAAAAAAGCATTACCGATTAGTAGAACTTATAAAGAGTTTGTTTTGCAAAAATTAAGTGAATTTTAATAGATTTATTCACCAGTATCATAATCCTTAATCTCTTGCACTGGTGCTAAAACATTATAACCTTTCCAGATTTCCGAACTATATTTAGGTATATTTTCTATGTTGTATTTTTCTTTTTCTGTAATACTTTTAAAGTTTGCGTTAGTAATTTCGTCACTTTCAATAAAAAACAATTCATCTTTTTGTGTTTGATTCGCTTCTATTAAAAAACGCATTTTTAGCATTTTCTTTTCATCAGATCTAGATTTACGATTTTTTGTAAACTTTAAAGGTCTACTAACATAGGCATAACCGCCTGTTACTTGTTTGATGAATTTGAATTGGTATTTGCCATTTTTATTCTTTTGAAATAAAATTTCAGATTTAAAAACATTATTAATCATTTTCATACCTAAAACAAATTTCAGATTTATTTTACTAACAATTTTTCCTTTTGCCAATTGAAATTTTGCTTTTACAACAGCAAAATCATCTGCATTTACGTACATAGTACCAACGTATTTAGCCGAAGATTTTTTAGGTTTAAAGTCAATTATATAAACAATATCGCCATTTATATAAGAAGTATTATTTAAAGTATATTCGTATTTATTGGTTTTAAAGATAAAATTAAGTTTACTGTCTTTTACGATGCTATTATTTTTAAAAATCCTATTATAGTTTGATCTTAAGTATTTAGTTTTAGTTTCCTGTTCTTTTTTATCTGTTTTAAAATCTTCTTCCATATCTAAAGAATCTGTTACTTTAAATAAGCCCGATTTCACTTTATAAGTTTCGCCTTTTTCTAAATGTTTAGAAAAGACATTTAAAAAAACATCAAACATTTTTTCGTTGGATTTATCTTCTTTTTTATTGATTAAAGATGTTCTTTTTATTACCTCTAATTTAGTGTCTTTTTCACCA
>JAMONN010000184.1 GCA_027065775.1 Flavobacteriaceae bacterium
TAGACAAAACATCGGAATAATTTTTTGTAGTAACATTAACCATTTTATTAAAAAGGCTATCCATAGATTTGTTCACTTTTTTGAGTGCTCTTTTTTTCATAATATTCGATTTCTCAAATTCTAAATCGAATTTTTTCATAGTATTACCATAAGTTCTTCTATGAAATATTTGTTGTTTAAAATTAGTATTTACATAATTTGCAGCTGCATTTTGTTGTACGTTTTTTAGAATTTCTTCTAAGGATAAATTTTCTCCGTTTACAAAAACTTCTTCTAATGTATTTATTTCTTCTTCTAGATAATAGGTTTTAGATTCAAAATCTTTCAGTTTAATGATTAATTGTTTAAAACCTAAAAAAGATATTTTTACTTCGCTAGTTGGCTGAAATTTTTTGGTTTCTATTTCAAATTTACCTTCTTCGTTGGTTATAACGCCAAAGTTATCATCTATTTGAACGGTTGCATAAACTATAGGATTCTCTTCTTTATCTAAAACAATTCCAGAAATGGATTGCGCTAAAAAAGTTTGAGAAATAAAGATAAATAATACAATAAGTAATTTTTTCATGCTTTTGTTTTTTATTCGTGAGACTCCACGCTTAAGGCGTGGTTAGTCATGCCTTTGACTTGGTAAATCGAACTAATCCAGCTTTTCAGCAGGATATTATTTTAATGCTTTTTTATTTAAGACGCTACTAAAGTACAAAAAGTTTCTATGCATTTTTTATTCAAAAACATATACTTCGGTATCTATTTTATTTAAACTAAAATAACCATAAGGATAATTTTCTTCTTCTGTAGTATTTAAAATATTTCCTTTTACATTAATTGGTGGCGAAGCAAAAGGGCCAATACCGCTATCTGCTTGCAGTTCTAATTTGTCTAAATAATCAAAAAATTGTTCCGTAATTTTAGATAATGTCATGGTAATTTCATCATTGGTTTGAAAATATTCATCTTCATAAAACAAATCGATTAAATTATCTTCGGAAAAAGAATCATTAAATATAAAACTGTCATTTATGATGTCATCTTCTTCTTCATTATCAATTCTATCTACGTTAAATACAATTCTATAAAAATCTTCTTGATTGATAAAATCTTGAAAAAAGATATTCACTTCTGGATCTTCGGTGGAAAAACCCTCTTCGATAGATTGTGTTATATCTGCTATAATTGGTGAGACTAAAAGTGCAGAATTTGCTTTGTAAACTTCGGAATTATAATTTACAGTTAACTCATAATTCGCATTTTCTATAGCAACAAAATTTGTGGTTTTATAAAGACCATTTTCGGTTAAAATAAATTCAAATTCTTCGTTTGTATCGGTATTTTTGACAACAACTGTTGCGTTGTTTATAGGAAAATCCTCGTTGTTAAAAAACGAAGAAGTTTTACTTAATTTAATAGTTTGTTCGTTGCCTAAAGTACTTTCTTCCCAATTAATTAAAGCTTCTATAACTAAACGTTCTTTGCTTGTTTCTAAATCTACATCTACAACATCTTGACAGGAAAATGTGGTGATTAGTATGATTATTGCAGTTATTTTAAATATTGTTTTCATTTTTATTGTTGTTTTTTTGCACGCAGATTTTCGCAGATCTTGCAGATTAAATATTTTGTTAAAATTTGCATTTTTTTCACGATTATATTCTGCGAAATCTGTGAAAATCTGCGTGAAATTTCTAAAATTTAAAGTTATAAGTTATAGCAGGCATTATTCCAAAAATGGAAGTTCTTGTTGCTTCGTTTAGACCTGTATCTTCATTTTCGGCAAAGGTAATCGATGCTGCATTTTTCCTTCCGTAAAGATTATAGACGCCAAAAACCCATTCGCCTTTTAGTTTTCTATTTTTATTTTTTCTTGGCGTTAATGTTGCCGAAATATCTAGTCTATGGTATGCTGGTAATCGCTCCGCATTTCTAGATGTAAACACAGGTATGGTTAAATCTTCGAACTGATATTGACCGCTTGGGTAATTTGCTGGTCGACCAGTTTGGAAGATGAAATTACCGCCAAATCGCCATTTTTCATTTAATTTATACGAACCAGTTAGTGATAAATCGTGTGTTCTATCGTATGCGGTATTGTACCAATCACCATTATTAATTCCTGTTTCAATTGCTGTTCTTCCTACTACTTTTTGTTCGGATTTACTTATGGTGTAACTCAACCAACCTGTTAATTTACCTTTGTTTTTCTTTAGTAAAAATTCCAAACCATAAGCACGAGATTTACCTGCTAAAATTTCAGTTTCGATGGTATTATTTGCTATTAAATTAGATCCATCAATATAATCAATTCTATTATCTACTGTTTTATAATAGGATTCTATTTCAAGAGAATACTTGTTTTCTTTTAAATTTTTGAAAAAACCAATAGCATATTGATTTGATTTTTGCGGTTTTATATACTTGCCACTTGGTGCCCAAACATCTAATGGTGTTGCTGAATTTGTATTAGAAATTAAATGAATATATTGGTTTACATTCTGAAAACTTGCCTTAACGGAAGTAGTTTCGTTTAATTGATAAGCCATCGAAAATCTAGGTTCAAAACCGTTAAAAGATGCAATAGTTTCGCCGTCATCAAAAAATTCTTCACCAATTGGGTTTGCTCTTTCATAAATACCAACCGATTCATTATAAATTACTGGTAAATCGTTTTCGTATACTTGTAATTTTTGTTTGCCAACTCTGTAAAAAGAACTGTAACGTAAACCATAACGCACATTTAATTTATTAGTTATTTTATGTTCTAATTCAGCATAAAAAGCAGGTTCGTATGCTTGTTTTTTATCTAATATTTGTTCATTAATGGCAGATTCGTTTGAGGTTGGTTTTATTTCACCAGGGTTGAAATTGTATTTAGTAAAATTAGCACCAAAATTAAGTTTGTATTTATCGTTAAAACTATATTTGAAATCGTATTTTA
>JAMONN010000185.1 GCA_027065775.1 Flavobacteriaceae bacterium
TAACGATATGGGTGAAATACTTGATTTTACTATTACTCAAGCAAACGTTGATGATAGAACTCCTTTAAAAAAAGGAAATTTTTTAAAAAATATATTTGGTAAACTATATGCTGAGGCAAGGTAATTATGTCCATTATCTGTTTTAATATAAGTAATATCTGCAACCCAAAGTTGTTCAGGTCTTGTAAGGTACTTTGTTTGTTATTAGGTTTTTATACTTGTAAAACCGATGATTGGAATTAGTTGTTGTATGGTAGTTTCGATGTTTAGGTACTAATAAATTGTTTGCTTGTAAGAAAGCAAAAAACTTATCTCTTCCCCTTTTTATTTTTAGTAATTTCATTGGTGTTTTAAGTTCTGAATGTAATTTAATTCCTCCTGTTTTTTGACCTATTTTTTTACGTAGGTCTTTAACAAGTTTGATTAAGTGTTCTTCTTGTGAATGATTGATTTTATAGGATTCAAGTCTTTTATAGTAGGCTTGTTTACTTATCCCAAAACATTGGTAAATCCATTTTATTTTAAACGGTTTTTTTTCTTTTTCTCTATTTCTTTGGCTAATGTTTTGGGCAAGGACTTTTTTGATAAATTCACTCCTGTGATGAGTTCCATATCAGCTATAATGTCTTGCTGAAAGTCTTTTACAAACTCCAATTCTTCTATACGTTCTCTAAGTTTTTTGATTTCGTCGTTTTTACTCATCGTCTTATTGTTTTGCTCAAAGGTAGCATATTTTTTAATCCAATAGTTAATTGAGGATCTTGAAATACCATACTTCTTTGCTGCATAATTTACAGAAATTTGACCGTTTTTGATTTGGTCAATGACGAATAATTTGTGTTCAAAAGTGTGTTTTTGATACTTGATTTTTGAACAGGGAATCTTTTGTGTTTTCATAAGTGACTAATTTAATTTGTTTAAATTTTAGTCAACCTATTTCAGGAATTGCCAGTCTTTAATTACCGCTAACGTTATAATAAGAACAGTAATGGTTTAAAATGCTTGTTAAATAGTATTTATTTTGAAAAGTAGAAGTTAATTATACTTCTATAGCATCTTAAATACTCACACCGTGACTTCAAGTCACGGTGTGAGTATTTAAGATTATTATTTTAAAAAATCTTTGCAAACATCTGTAACAGTTGTATCTAAATTCTCAAATTTAAAATCTATTGCTTTTATAATTTTATCAGAACTATAAGTATAATTACTTAATGATGCACTTGCAGAATGTTTGGTTATTAAAGGCGCTTTATTTAGGACAATACTTTTAAACCATTCCAATCGCCAAGCGATATTACTAAGTGTTTTTGTTACATTAACAGTTGGTCTTTTTTTACCAAAACTATCCGCCATTTTAAAAAATAGATTTTTAAACGAACTATTTTCAGAAACTAAGATAAAACGTTCGTTTATAACATCGCTTTTCATTAATTGCATCATAGATTTTACTACGTCTTTTACACCTACAAAACCTGTTACACCTAAAGTATAAAATTTAAATTCGTTATAAAACTTAGTAAACAATTCACCTGGACCAGATTTCCAAAAACCTGAACCTAAAATTACTCCAGGATTCACCATTACAATATCTAAACCTTCTTGAGATGCGCGCCAAACTTCCATTTCTGCACCATATTTTGTGATGGCATAACCGTAATTATTGGTTTCGGTATTCCAATCGTTTGTTTCGTCTATTATTTTTCCGTTGGTATTTTTTTCGATGGTTGCAATAGAACTTACGTAACAAAATTTCTTAATATTATTACTAATAGATAAGTTGACCATATTTGCAGTACCATCAATATTAATTTTTCGCATTGCGCGATAATCTTTTTTATTAAAGGAAACTAAAGCTGCACAATGATACACATATTCCGTTTTTTTAAAAGCAATTTCTAATGCAGGCAAGTCATTAATGTCGGCAATGACCCATTGTATTTTTTGAAATTGTTTTTCAAAATCATCCGTATAATAACTAAACACTCGTTTTACAGCATCTAAATCGCTAGTTTTTCGATGTATCGCTACAACATTTTCTTCCGTTAAGGTAAGTTTGTATAATAAATGAGAACCAACTAAACCTGTGCCACCTGTTACTAAAATCATGTTGCTAAAGTAATAATTTTTTCTCTTTTCTCCTCTCTAATTTCTCTTCTCTTTATATATCTTTGCGGTTCATTAAATACTAAACTGAAATGAAAAACTTTGTAGAAGAATTAAAATGGCGTGGCATGTTACATGATATTATGCCCGGAACTGAAGAGCAACTTTTAAAAGAAGTAACTTCGGCTTATATTGGTTTTGATCCAACAGCAGATTCGCTACATATTGGTAGTTTGGTACAGATTATTTTATTAATGCATTTTCAGAAATGTGGTCATAAACCAATCGCTTTGGTTGGTGGCGCAACTGGTATGATTGGCGATCCTTCAGGAAAATCAGATGAACGTAATTTATTGAATGAAGAAACACTTCAGAAAAATATTGATGGTATAAAATCACAATTAGAACGATTTATAGACTTTAAATCAGATGTAAAAAACAAAGCAACATTAGTAAATAATTACGATTGGATGAAAAACTTTTCATTCTTAGATTTTGCTCGTGATATAGGTAAGCATATTACCGTTAACTATATGATGGCGAAAGAATCGGTTAAAAAACGTTTAAGTGCTGAGTCGACAACAGGTATGAGTTTTACCGAATTTACATATCAATTAGTGCAAGGTTATGATTTTTTACATTTATATAGAGAAAACGATTGTAAATTACAAATTGGTGGTTCTGATCAATGGGGAAATATCACAACAGGTACAGAATTAGTACGTAGAATTGCTAAAGGAAAAGCGTATGCATTAACCATAAAATTAATCACAAAAGCAGACGGCACAAAGTTTGGTAAAACCGAAGGCGGAAATATTTGGTTAGATGCTAATAAAACTTCGCCATATAAATTCTACCAATTTTGGTTTAATTCTAGTGATACGGATGCGGAAAATTATATTAAAATATTTACCTTTTTATCAAAGGAAGAAATTGATGATTTAATAAAAGAACATAAAGAAACACCTCATTTACGTTTATTACAAAAGAAAATAGGGGAAGAGGTTACTATAATGACACACGGAAAAGATGCTTATGAAAATGCTTTAAAGGCATCAAACATTCTTTTTGGAAAATCAACAGCAAGTGATTTAAAATCGTTAGATGAACAAACATTTTTAGATATTTTTGAAGGTGTGCCACAAGCAGAAATCTCAAAAGAAGATTTAGAAAATGGGTTGGATATCATTTCGGCATTAAACGAAAAATCTGGTTTTTTAAAATCGAATGGTGAGGCAAGACGTGCATTAAAAGAAAACTCTATTTCTGTAAATAAAGAGAAAATCAAGGATGATTATAAGTTATCTAGTAATGATTTAATTGCAGATAAATTCATTTTATTACAACGCGGAAAGAAGAATTATTTTTTATTGAAGGTTGTCTTAGATAGGAAAAAATTATTAGTAGTAAGGTCTTAAACCAATTTACAATGTTAATAAGGATTTGTTGTTACAATTGGAAGTTTGTATTTAATTACAAAGCAACTTCAATTAATTTGTCACGATATTTGGTTAGCATTTTAGATTTTGAGATAAAACCATAATATTTACCATCTCGTAAAACAGGTAAATTCCACGCGCCACTATCTGTAAATTTTTTCATAATCATTTGCATGGAATCTCTATTGTAAAAAATCATATCAGGAGCGCTGTGCATTAAGTCACTAACTAAAACTTTTTTATACATTTTTTTATTAAACATTATTTCTCTAATATCATCTAAGAGAATAACACCTATTAAAAAATGATCTTCATCAACTACCGGAAATAAATTTCGTTTTGATTTAGCAACTGCTTTTTTTAACATTTTACCTAAAGTCATTTCAGGTTTTAAAGTTATAAAATCTTGTTCTATAATGTTATCTTTTTGCATTAACATAATCGCGTTACTATCTTTATTATGTGTGATTAATTCGCCTCTTTTTGCTAATTCTTCGGTATAAATAGAATGCGAAACAAAACGTTTTGTTATTGCATACGAAATTGCAGAAACTAACATTAAAGGCACAAAAAGTTCATAACCACCTGTAATTTCAGCAATTAAGAAAATTGCCGTTAATGGTGCATGTAAAACTCCTGCCATTAAACCAGTCATACCAATTAATGTAAAATTAGATTCAGATACGTTAAAACCCAAACCTATGTTATTTATAATTTTTGCAAGAACATTACCTAAAGTACTTCCCATAACTAATGTTGGTATAAAAATACCGCCAACGCCGCCAGAAGAAAAGGTAATAGTCATTGCGATGGCTTTAAAAAAGGTAATTCCGATAAGTAAAGCTATTATTACCCAAATGTTTTTGGTTGCTACTTCAATAAAAGGCACGTTACCAATTGCCTTTATGTGATCTCCTAATAATAAGTTGTTAATTAATCCATAACCTTCACCAAATAGTGGCGGAATTAAATACAATAAAATACCAATAGACAAACCGCCAATTACCAAACGTTTAATCGGGTTATTAATTTGTTCAAAAAAACGCGTAATTTTAAAATAAATTTTCGAAAAATAAATAGATGCAATACCTGTACCAACTGCTAAAATCACATAAAAACCAATATCTTTTATCTGAAATGTATCTTGTAAATTAAAATTAAATAAAACATCTTGACCTCTAAAAAAGTACGAAGTAACCACTGCTGCAACCGAAGCTAATAATAAAGGAACTAAAGATGCAAATGCCAAATCTAAACTAAAAATTTCTACGGCAAAAATAATTGCTGCAATTGGTGCTTTAAACATACTTGCCATTGCACCTGTACATGCACAACCAATTAATAGTAACCGTGTTTTGCGATCTAATCTAAAAAGTTTTGCAAGATTAGAACCAATTGCCGCTCCTGTACTTACTGCTGGACCTTGTAAACCAACCGAACCACCAAAACCAGCAGTTATTGGCGCAAGTAATAAAGAAGCATACATCTTATAACGATCCATAATACCATGCTTTTTTGCTACTGCATATAAAGTAGATGGAATGCCATGATGTATTTTTTGTTTAATCACATAGGTTTTCAATAAGTAGACGATAAAAAGTCCTATTATCGGAAAAATAAAATAGAAAGCATGATGGTATTTTTGAATAATTTCACCTTCTAATAAAGATTGAATAAAGTGTGTTAAATTTTTTAATATTACAGAACCTAAACCTGCTAAAAAACCAACTAAAATACTTAGAATATATATAAACTGTTGTTTGGAGATGTATTTGTATCTCCACTTTAAGATTTTAATTATAAATTTTTTCTTTTTAATCATTTAAAATAGAATTGTGACATTCTTTAAATGCTTTAACTTTACATGGTGTATCTATTTTTTTATGGATTTCATAAATAGCCGTTTTTTTATTTTTATAAAAAATATCTTCGCCCATTTTATCTATAAAACCTCCTTTTCTAAGAACATCTTGACTAATTAATTTTAAATCTGTAATGTAAATTCCGCCTCTATTTTTTTGCCATTTTATTACTTCATTTGTAAACCATTCTGCTGCACCTAAATCAATAAAATTAATACCATCGGCAACTATTAATACATGTTGAATTTTATTTTGTTCATAACCAGAATTAAAAAAATCGGCAATTTTTTCGATAGACCCAAAATATAAAGAACCGTCTATTCTAACAATTTTTAAGTTAGAACATTCTAGCGCATCTGCATCTCTTATGTTATTTATTAGTCTACCTTCTTTATTTAATGCTAAACTTGCAATGTTTGGTTTTGAAGTTCTTTCCATATAAAAGAAAAAAGAAATAAATATACCAATAATCAATGCTTGTTCCAAATCTAAAAACAAGGTGCCTAAAAATGTTGCTCCAAATACAATTAATTCTCTTCTACTACTTTTTATAATTTGTTTTATGTGTTCAAAATCAATTAAATTGTAACCAACTAATAATATAATTCCGCCCATTGCAGGTTTTGGTAAAAAGGCTGCGTATTTGGCAAAAAGTAAAACCACTAACATTAAACCAATCGCCGAAAAAATAGCAGACATTGGTGTTTTTGCACCAGATTGGTAATTAATACTAGAACGTGTAAATGAACCAGAACTTGTATAACAAGAGAAAAAACTTGATACCACATTAGATATACCTTGTGATACAAATTCTTGATTTGTGTTTAATCGTTGATGTGTATGTAAAGCAATAGAACGCGAAATAGCTGCTGCTTCTACCAAACCTAAAGTTGCTAAAATTAACGCACCAGTTGTTAGAGATTGCATGTTTTCAAAATTAAAAGCAGGCATTCTAAATGGTGGTAAATTAGAAGGTATTTCACCAACAGTTTCAATTGTGCCAGTATATTTACTTAACCAAACGGCAAATAAACTACCTAAAACCATGGCAACAAGCATGTATAATCTAGATACTTTTTTTATTTTTCTAATAATTAATGCGATTGCTAAAGTTGCTGCTGCTACACCAAAAGCATACCAATTGGTTTCTTTTATATGCACAATAATGTATTCAATAATATGATAAAATGTACTGCCTTGTGGTACTTTAATCCCAAAGATATGTTTTAATTGTTTAAAAGCAATCAAAACTCCAGCACCAGCAGAAAAACCTATAATAACCGAATTTGAAACAAAATTTACTAATTTACCCATTCTAGCAATTCCCATAAATAATTTCATGACTCCTGCCATAAAAGAGAGTAGAATTGCTAAAGATACAAACGCTTCTATTTCTGTATCTGCATGCACATATTTACTAACTATTGCATATAATACAATAGAACTTGTAGTAGTTGGACCAGAAACTAAATGATACGAAGAACCAAAAATTGCTGCAATTACTGGTGTTAACATTGCGGTATAAAATCCATAAATTGGCGGCATTCCTGCAATCATTGCAAAAGCAACTGCTTGTGGAATTACAATTATTGTACCTGTAATTCCTGCAATCAAATCATCTTTCCATGATTTTTTTGCTAGAGGTAACCAGTTTAAAAAAGGAAATATTTTGTTCATTTATTATTTTCTTTAAGAAACTCACACCGTGACTTTGAGTCACGGTGTGAGTAAAATCATTACTTTTTATTTAATTCTAAATCCAAAACAACCAATCTTAATTCGGTATATGCAAATTTATCCTCTAATTTATTTTTTAAATCTGTAAGTCCTTCAAACTTTATTTTTCGAATTAATTTTTTAAGTTCTTTATACTTTTTTATAGGCATTATATCGGTTATTTTTATTTCTCCTGTCGGAATAAAATGTATTAAATGACCTTCTATAGTTGATTCTACCAATTCTCTTTCTTTTGCTATTTCTTTAATAGATTTGCCACTTTTAAATAAATTTAAAGAATGCTGTTTGGTAGAAATCTCTTTCGGTTTAGTGTCATTACTAACGGGTTTGTCTATATAAATAACCTCTTTTTTTGTAGTTTCGTTTTCTGAAACATATTTATTGATGATTGTTAATATTTTTTCACCATGCTTTTCTACACGGATTTTTCCCATACCATTAATCGCTTTCAGTTCTTTTGGATTTGAAGGAAAATAAGCACAGAGTTCAAACAGTGTAATTTGTGTAAATATTTGAAATGGCGGACAATTCATTTCATCAGATAATTTTTTTCTTAAATCTCTTAATTGTTCAAATAAAATAGGATGTTCTGTAGAAACGACCTCTTCTCTTTTTTTGCCTTTCTTTTTGGTTGCTGTTGTTTCTGTTTCCGATTTTTCAAGAACTGATTTTGCTCGTAATTCTAGATATTTAGAAGTGGTAAAACCTTTAGACAAACCCCAAAAACAGGTTAATTTTGTGGTTAATAAATCTTCGAAATTATCTAATTGTTTGGTAAAATCTTTTTTTACTGCTTGATTTTCGGTTGAAAAGGTAATAGCATCAAACGGTTTTTTAATATGTTCTAAAGTATGTTCAATAAAATAATGAATTCCTTTATGGATACGTTCTTGAACTGTTTTATCATCTTCGGGGTTTGCAACCGCTTCACTTAAACCAATTAACTGATTTTTAAACGAAGTTGCTACTTGCATTAATTTCACAATTCCGTTATCTTTTATCTGATTTAAAGGTTCAATAATATTACCTCTAAAACTGGTTTTGTTTTCGTAATAAATTTTAATTAACCTTTGAACAGGATATAGAAATGCTTGATAACTA
>JAMONN010000186.1 GCA_027065775.1 Flavobacteriaceae bacterium
GTTTCTAATTACAATTAAATAGTAATTGCTTAATAAAAATAAGATGCCTCCAAAAACACTTCCTAAAATAAAATAATTTAATAGTTTTTTTTGATTGAAAAAATCTACAAACAAATTAGCGAAGTAGTAAAAGATAATTAAATTAAATATTAAATGAATAAAATCACCATGTAAAAAACTATAGGTGACTAAATTTAATATCTTTTGAAGATAATTATCTGATGAAGCAGAAAGAGCAAAAAATTCTGTAAAAAAATTTAAACCTTGACCACTATTAAAATGATAAAAAGTTTGAATTAAGTTTTCTAAAACAAAAATAAACACAAAACTGTAAATTAATTTATCTACAATAGTACTTGTTCGTAATTTATGTTTTATCTTATTTAGTAAGTCCATTTGGTTCTCTACTGTTATAGTAGTGGTAAACTCTGTTTATCACATTTATTATTTTCTCGCAAAGTCGCAAAGACGCTAAGGAAGTTATGGGTTTTAAGTCGCAAATGTTTGCATAGCAAACATAATTGAGACTTTTTGAGAACTCCAACTTTGCGACTCTGCGACTTTGCGGGATTATTTTTTTTATATTTGTCCATTAAAATCATAGTAGTCTCGTTCGTTTTATTTAAAATAGGCTAATAATTTAGATTTTTTAGCAGCAGAAACCGACAATTCTTTTCCGTTGGACAATTCTATAGTGCCACCTTTGCCTTTATTATATTTTCTAATACAATTTACGTTAACCAAGTAAGATTTATGGATTCTTGCAAAACCGTTATCTGATAATGCATCTTCAAAATATTTTAAAGTTTTACTCACTAATTTTTTTGTGTTATTTTCTAAAAACAATAAGGTGTAATTATCATCCGCTTTAGCATAAATAATAGATTGCATTTCTAAAACTTCAAAACCATTTTGTGTAGGAATAGAAATTTTACCAGTAACAGATTTAATTTTAGGTATTAACACTTTATTCTGTAAAGCATTTTCTTTTTCTTTAATATCGGTTACATAATCTACCGCTTTAATCAAATTATCAATCGAGATAGGTTTGGTTAAGTAAAATGCTGCATGATTATTTAAAGCATCAATGGCATAATGATCGTAAGCGGTTACAAAAACAATTTCAAAATCTAGATTCTTTAATTGATCTATAAAATCAAAAGCATTACCATACGGCATTTCAACATCCAAAAAAACTAAATCTATTGATTGTTTTTCAATCAATTTTAATGCATCATTAATATTTTCGGCTTCACCAACAATAGTAATATTTTGACAATATTTTGTAAGATAATTCCTAAGAATTTCTCTTGCATTTTTTTCATCATCTACTAAAATTGCTTTTAATTGCATTTTATTTGGTTGGTTTTCTCGCAGATTTCTGCAAAATTGGATTTTTATTTGTTAATTTGTTTAACCCTTCAAGCGTTAATATTTATAAGGACATTAACGCTTTAAGGGTTCTAATTATATGTTTACAAACTTGCCGAATATTCTAATAGATCAACAATTTTAGTTGCATAACCAAATTCATTGTCGTACCAAGAAATTATTTTAAAGAAATTAGGGTTTAACTCAATTCCTGCGCCAGCATCAAATACAGAAGTCCTTGTTTCCGAAACAAAATCTTGCGAAACCACTTCATCTTCGGTATAACCAAGAATACCTTTAAATTCGTTTTCTGAAGCATTTTTCATTACCTTTTTAATTTCTTCATATGAAGTTGCTTTTTCTAACCTTACCGTCAAATCAATTATCGAAACATCTACTGTTGGTACTCTAAATGCCATGGCATCCATTTTACCTTTTAGTTCTGGTATTACTTTGGTTACAGCAATTGCAGCGCCAGTAGTTGTTGGTATAATATTATTCATTGCAGATCTTCCTCTACGCCATTTTTTTAATGGTCCATCTACTGTTTTTTGCGATGATGTTGCTGCATGTACTGTTGTCATTAAACATTCTACAATACCAAAATTATCATTTAATATTTTTGCGATAGGTGCTAAACAATTGGTAGTACAAGAAGCATTTGAAATTATATTGTCATCTGCTTTTAAATCAGTATGATTTACGCCCATAACAAACATTGGAGCGTCTTTTGATGGTGCGGAAATAATCACTTTTTTTGCGCCACCTTTTAAATGTAAGTTTGCTTTTTCTTTAGTAACAAAAAAACCTGTAGATTCTATTACATAATCTGCTTCAACATCATTCCATTTTAAATTTTCAGGATTTCTTTCTGCGGTTACTCTAATAGTATTACCGTTTACAATTAAATTACCGTTATTAACTTCAACAGTGCCATTAAATCTTCCGTGAACGGAATCGTATTTTAATAAATACGCTAAATAATCTACTTCTAACAAATCATTTATAGCAACTACTTGTATGTTTTCTCTTTGTACTGCGGATCTAAATGCTAATCTGCCTATTCTTCCAAATCCGTTTATTCCTACTTTAATCATTCTATTTGTTTTTAAACTGATAATATATCAGACATTCTTAATAATTCTTTATTAATTTCATGATTTCCTTTAACTGCTTTTTCTAAAGGAATCGTTTTTATTTTATTATTAACTAAACCAACCATTAAATTGGTTTTATTATCTAATAATAATTCTACTGCTTTTACGCCTAATTTCGATGCTAATACTCTATCAAAACAACTTGGTGCGCCGCCACGTTGCATATGACCTAAAACGGAAACTCTTACTTCATATTCGGGTAGATTTTCTTCAATGTATTCTGCTAATTCAAATACATTTTTACCGATTTTATCACCTTCGGAAACCACAACAATACTAGATAATTTACCACTACGACGGCTTCGTTTTAAGGATTCTAATAGTCTTTTTAGACCTAATTTTTCTTCTGGAATTAAAATTTCTTCCGCTCCAGCGCCAATACCAGAATTTAATGCGATAAAACCTGCATCACGACCCATAACTTCTACCAAAAATAAACGGTTATGAGAACTTGCGGTATCTCTAATTTTATCGATTGCATAAATAACGTTATTTAATGCTGTGTCATAACCTATGGTGTAATCTGTACCAAAAATATCATTATCAATAGTTCCTGGAACACCAATTATTGGAAAATTAAATTCTTGATTAAACAACATGCCACCTGTAAAAGTTCCATCACCACCAATTAACACTAGCGCATCTATATTGTTGTCAATTAATTGTTTATGTGCTTTTTGTCTTCCGTTTTTAGTTCTGAATTCTTTTGATCTAGCAGTTTTTAAAATAGTGCCACCTTTTTGAATAATATGATGTACCGAACGTGCATTCATTTTTTTTAAATCACCTTCAATTAAACCTTGGTAACCTCTAAAAATCCCAACACATTCTATATGATAATAAGCGCAAGATCTAACAACTGCTCTTATACAAGCATTCATGCCTGGTGAATCGCCACCAGATGTCATTACTGCTATTTTTTTGATTTGTTTTCCCATATTTTTTTGCGAAATGTAAAGGTACGAAAAGTATTTTGTAGAATATTAAATAATAATCTATTATTTTCACCTAAAACAGTCTTAATATTTGACGAAAAAATTAGTGTAAAGTAACAATCAATTGGAAGAAAAATTAATTAATTTTTTTTGTTTTAGTTTCAATAAACTATCTCTCTTTTTTATTTGTAAACTATCTCTTTTTTTTCTTCGCAATTGTTTTTTTAATCTAATCTTATCTTTTTGTTCCTGTGTTCGTTTTAAACCAGTTTTTTCTAAAAACTCAGCGCCAGTATCCCAATTAAATTGGTAAGACAACCCTAAACCTTGCGTATAACCTTCGGTATCTAAAACATCAAATTCCACTTCATTTCTACGATTGTACATTTTTGCTTTAAACGTTTCTGATTTGTTTAGTGGTAATTCTGCTTCAATTTCACCAGTAACTCCAGATTGAGAGTTAGAATTTATTGGTACACCAACGACACCATTTAAAGTTATTTTTTTTAATATTTTTGTTTGTACTGTAACACCAACTTGATCGTCTGTACGAATATTGCTTAATTTATTTTCATCACCAATTTCAAAATTGACACCAACTTGAAATTTATCATCTTTACTACGTAATAAATTTGAAATAGCAGAAGAAAGTCTTTCAGATAATGTACCAATTAAAAAGGAGTTACCACTATTTGCAAAATCTACATTATCAAAATTTATAAATGTTCCTGAACTTAATAGTGACAGAAACTGTGTCATTTTTTTATCTTCATCATTAATTTTAAATGCTAACTCCGATTGTACAATCGAACTAGCATTTGGTAAGTTAATATCGAACTTCATTTGTGGTTCGTATAAATTACCCGTTATTTTTGTAATTAAATTAACATCAATATCTCTTGTTCCTTGAACGTTTTCTAATAAAATAGATGGATTTGCTTTTACTTTATTTACGGCTTCGATATCTAAAAAAGCATCAAAAGGACTGCCATTCCAAGTAATTTTTCCACCTTCTTTTACTGTAAATGTTTTATTGATAATATTTTTTAATTGGTATTCACCTTGTTCCACAATATAAGTTCCTGCCATTTCGAATTTACCATTGGTGTTAATTTCAATATCTAGATATGCAAATCCTCTTCCTTTTAATACACTACCTGTAACTTTATCGATCACAATTTCTGCCTGTGCGTCTGGCGTAACTTCTAAGGCGAAAATTAATGTCAGACCTTTTTTATCAAAAACAATTTCATCTGGTCTGCCTAATTCTTCGGGATCTTTTAACTTGTTTACAAAACGGATTAATTTATTCTCTTTTATAGTATTTACATCGCTTAAAGGAACAACAAACAGTGTGTTTTGGTTTGTTGTTGCATTTACTTTAATAGTTAAACCATCGGTAAAACCTTTTATGGTTGCGCCACCATCATCTTCTACAATATCAATTAAAGCAGTACCATAATATGGCGTATCATCATCTTCTTTGGTATTTAAGACTAAAAAATTATCCGAAGTTACTCCTAAATCTAAATACCATTTTTTAAATTCGGTATGTTTTATAGCACCTGTTAAAGTTGCTTCTGTTTGAAAACGCGTGTCTTTTAATTTAGTTTCGTTAAAATTAAATTCTTGATTGTGCAAGGTTATTTTTTGTTTTCCAACTACTTCATAATCTACTGCTAAATACGGAAAACTCAACCCTGCATTTTCTAAAAATAATTTACCAAGCATTTCAGGATTTTTCAATAAACCAGTTAATCTAGTACTACCAGAAATAGTACCTCTTAAATTGTTTATTGCAGCGCCACCTAAAGCACTATATGGTGCCATATCAAAATCATTAAAATTTATCATGGCGGTTATGGTAGCATTTTCTGGTTTTGTATTTACACTACCAAATGCGTTAATTGTTTTTGCAACGCCATTATTTAGTACTGCTTTAAAATCATATTTTTTAAATGTATTGTCTGCTTGAGTACTAATATTCAATTCACCTTGTTGAAACCCATTGATCGCTAAATTTACAATGTTTAAATCTATTTTAGGAATCGTTTTTCCGTTAACTTGTTTGTAATCAAACTTACCTTTTACAATACCTTCTATTTTTAAACTATCTATTCTAGGTACTATTTTATCTAAAGATAGATCTTGAAAGTTCACACGAAATTCTTTGTTTTTTTTATCTAAAATATGACCTGCTAAGTCCATTTTTTGGGAACCAGAAATCATTTCAATTTTCTTAAAATCAAAACTTTTAAAGGCATTGTCAAAAATTACTTTACTAAAATTATCATTCGATTTATTAATAAACCATTTTTGATTTTTAAATTCAATATCCGATTTTTTAAAACCTATGACCGATTTATTTTCGTTGTTTATTGTATGGAATAGACTTAAATTAAACTTTTCTTTTAAATCTTTTCCGCCTGAAAAATCGGTTTGTAAAAATAGTGTGTCATTTAAAGTTACATTTACCAAATTAAGATCTGCAACATTGTAATATTTTGTATTTATCTTTTTAATACTTAAAATAGTATTATATAAAGGGTTTTTATTGTCGATTTGCAACCTGATTTTTTCGATTAAATTTTCTTTCATCGATACGCTAGGCGATTTAAAAGTAAGTTCAAATTTTTCTTTATCGGAATTTATTTTACCTTTAACAAACGTATTTTTTCCTAATTTAATTTCTGGATAAAAAACACCAATTATTTTGTCGTATAGTTTAAAATTGAACGTTAAAAACTGACCAGCGCTAACCGAATCTGGTTTGTAATGTGTATAAATACTTGCAAAGGAATTTTTTGCAAGTTTAGACAACTCTTTAAATTTAAATTTACCTACAACTGTGCCATCAATAATGTCTTTAGAATTTACTTTTAAGGTTCTAATTTTACTCTTAAAACCTGAAGAAATATCAAAGTTTTTAAATTCAAATTCATCTAACTGATTGGTGTAAGATGCATCTTTAAACTTAATAGTACCAACCATATTATCAATAGAATTACCTTTAACATCAATATCTATTTTACCTTTTAATATAGATTTTTGATGTTTGGTAAATAAATTCAATTTATTGAAATTTGCATAAGCAACATCGGCTTTAAATTTAAAGGCATAAGTTTCGGTTGATAAATCAGCCAAACCTTTAAATGTCATTTTAATGTTTGTATCATTTGTGGTTAACTTACCATCAAAATGCTGTTCTTTAAAGACACCATTTATATCTATATTATTATAAGTATATCCTTTGTATTGATGTTTTGTAACGTGACCATTTATAGAAGTATTTAAAGTTTCTTTGGTAAAACCCTTACCATCAACATCTGCAATTAAAGATAAACGACCAACTAAAGAGTCTTTCATTATTTTACCAAGTTCAAAATCTATTAATTCAATTTTCCCTTTATAAACTGCATTGTCAATATCATCAATATTATTAATTTTTAAATCTGAAATACTTGTGCCTAAATCCGATTGAATTTCTAATTGAGCATCAATATTTTCTTTGGTAATAAATGATTGTCCTTTTAGTTTAAATTTGCCAAACATTTTAAAACTACTAGGCAGTGTTTTGCCTAAAATGTTAGGTAATAGTGCGGTTAAATAGTCATAATCGGATGTTAAATTATTTATATTCGATTTTAATGAAAATCCTTTTTTTGTATCCAATACATTTTTAAAATGAAAATCGCCATTTACTATGGTATTTTTATCAGAAATTAATTGTACGTTTTTTAAACTAAAATCATTTATTGTACCTTTAAATTTTGTTGAAAAGTGTAATTTATCCGATCGACCTAATTCTGTATAAAAATTTCGCAAATCCTTTAAAGAGATATTTGCTTTTTTAAGAGTTGCGTTAATTTGAACCTTATTATTAAAATCAGACAAATCTTTTGGACCATAATCAAAAGTCATATCTAACTTAATGTCGGAGTATTTGGTTTTTAAAAACGTGTCTTTAAATAACATTTGTTTATTCGTAAATGTAAAATCACTCGCTAACTCTTTTACTGAAATTTCATGATTATCTATAAAACTTGTCTTAGAAATCTTACCATAAATATTAGACCCATCAACTTTAAAATCTTTTACAGTACCATTTAGTTCTTCGTAAAATACAATAGGTTTTTTTTGAGAATTTTCATTGTATAAATAAAATTTAGAGTTTTTAATGGTTAGTTTTGTAGAATTCAAAACAAAAGGAACTGTTTTTTTGTCACTAGATTTTTTGTGGTTAAATTTATCTGCAAATACATTAATATTAGCAGACTTTTCACCTTTATATGTTTTTAAAACAAAATTTAAACCTTCTAAAGTAATATCACCTAAATTTAGGTGATTGTCCAATATGTTTTTATAGTCAAATGCAGAAGAAATTAATTTGTCTGCTTGAATAAACGGATAATCATGATGATCTTTTATGACTATACCTTTTAATTTAATAGCAGTTAAACCAGACAAATCGATTTTATCAATAACAATATTTGTCTTAAATTTTTTATTTACATATTTAGTTGCTCTTTGCGCAATATTATTTTGAACGGAAGGAATTTTAAGGACAATAACTAATGCTATTATTAAAAATAATAATAGCAGAAAAAACCATTTTAATATTTTCTTTGTTCGCTTAATCTGAAGGTCTTTTTTATAGAACGTAAAAATACAATTTTCGTGCCTTAATTACTTTAATTTTATAAATATTTTAACTTACTTTTGTTCTATAATGAAAATCAAAAAAATAGTTACAT
>JAMONN010000187.1 GCA_027065775.1 Flavobacteriaceae bacterium
GCGAAAGCGGGAATGTTTTATTTAAACTTCAATGTTTTTTGATTACTTTCGTAAACAGAAAGAAAATCAACCTTTTGCAAAAAATAATAATCTCAGTAACAAACGACCTAACAACAGACCAAAGAGTCCATAAAGTTTGTACGTCTTTACAAAAAATAGGGTTTGATATATTATTAGTTGGTAGAAAATTAGAAAACAGTCAAAATTTAGAACGAAACTACAAAACACACCGAATAGATTTGTTTTTTAACAAGGGGTTTTTATTTTATGCCGAATATAATTTTAGGTTATTTTTCTATCTCCTTTTTAAAAGGAAAACTATTTTATTATCGAATGATTTAGATACTTTATTGCCAAATTATTTGGTTTCAAAATTTCAAAAAAAGAAACTAGTTTATGATAGTCATGAACTTTTTACCGAAGTACCAGAATTAGTAAACCGACCAAAAACTCAAAATATTTGGTTAAAATTAGAACAAAAAATTCTTCCAAAATTAAAAAATACTTATACGGTTTGTGAATCTATCGCAGATTATTATAATGATAAATATAAAACGGATTTTAAAGTTATACGAAATATTCCTGTTTATCAAGAAAACTTTGCGACCCTTGCGGAAACTTCGCGTTCTTTGCGGTTAAGCGAATCTCAAAACCCAAAACCCAAAATTCAAAATCAGCTTTGCGACTTTGCGACTTTGCAAGAAAATAAAATAATAATCTACCAAGGAGCAATAAACATAGGCAGAGGTTTAGAATTAATGCTAAAAACTATACAATATTTAGATAATCATATTTTTTGGATTATTGGCGATGGCGATATTTTAGAAGAATTAAAAGAGTTCGTAAATAAAAAAAAATTATCAAAAAAAATTAAATTTTTCGGCAAATTAAAACCATCCGAATTAAAAAAAATAACACCAAAAGCAGACTTAGGCTTAAGTATTGAAGAGGATTTAGGACTAAATTATCGTTTTGCTTTACCAAATAAAATATTTGATTATATTCATGCAAACATACCGGTTTTAGTTTCTGATTTACCTGAAATGAAACGCATAGTAATTGACTATCAAGTTGGTGAAATTATCAAAGATCGTGAACCTAAAAAGTTAGCAAATCAGATAAAAAAAATATTAGAATCGGATATTTCTTCGGTTAAAGAAAATCTTCAAAAAGCGACTCAAAAATTGCAATGGAAAAACGAAGAAAAAGTATTGCAAAACATATTCAACAATTTACAGTAGAAACCATTGTAAATAAAAGGATTTCCATATGATTTTTTGTTAATAACTTCGTTAAACGGAACGCGATTTTTTAAGCATAAAACTTACTGTTTTATTATATTTGTTACTTGTATTTTAAATCTGAAAATTATTCAGTTTTAAACTTAAAAATATAACTAGAAATATGAGCGAAGAAAATAAGAATAATTACGGTGCAGATAGTATTCAGGCTTTAGAAGGAATGGAGCATGTAAGAATGCGTCCGTCGATGTATATTGGTGATGTTGGCGTAAGAGGTTTACATCATTTAGTTTATGAAGTTGTAGATAACTCGATTGACGAAGCAATGGCTGGTCATTGTGATACTATTTCGGTAATTATTAATGAAGATAATTCTGTTTCTGTAAAAGATAATGGTCGTGGTATTCCTGTCGGAATGCATAAAAAAGAAGGTGTTTCTGCTTTAGAAGTAGTAATGACTAAAATTGGTGCTGGTGGAAAATTCGATAAGGATTCTTATAAAGTTTCTGGTGGTTTACATGGTGTTGGTGTTTCGGTTGTAAATGCGCTTTCTACGCTTTTAAAAGCAACGGTTTATCGTGATGGTAAAGTTTGGGAACAAGAATATTCTAAAGGTAAAGCATTATATCCTGTAAAAACTGTTGGTGAAACAGACGAAAGAGGAACAATGGTTACTTTTATGGCAGATGATACTATTTTTCAAACAGAAATAGATTTTAATTACGATACACTTTCTATGCGTATGCGAGAATTATCGTTTTTAAATCAAGGTGTTACCATAACAATTACCGATAAAAGAAGAAAAGATGATGAAGGTAATTTTGTATTCGAGAAATTTTTAAGTACCGAAGGTTTAACCGAATTCGTAAGATATTTAGACGCAACTCGTGAGCAATTAACAAGTGATGTTATTGCAATGGAAGGCGAAAAAAATGGTATTCCTGTTGAAGTTGCAATGGTTTATAACACTTCATATTCCGAAAATCTACATTCGTATGTAAATAATATTAATACGCATGAAGGTGGAACACATTTATCTGGTTTCCGTAGAGGTTTAACACATACTTTAAAAAAATATGCAGAGAAATCTGGCATGTTAAGCAAGTTGAAATTTGATATTGCTGGTGATGATTTCCGTGAAGGATTAACAGCAATTATTTCTGTAAAAGTTGCTGAACCACAATTTGAAGGACAAACAAAAACAAAATTAGGTAACCGTGAAGTTTCTTCGGCAGTAAGTCAAGCAGTTTCCGAAATGTTAACTAATTATTTAGAGGAAAATCCAGACGATGCAAAAATCATCGTACAAAAAGTAATTTTAGCAGCACAAGCAAGACACGCAGCTTCTAAAGCACGTGAAATGGTGCAACGTAAAACGGTAATGTCTGGTGGTGGTTTACCTGGTAAATTATCCGATTGTTCTTGGTCTGACCCAGAAAAATGTGAAATATTCTTAGTTGAGGGAGATTCTGCAGGTGGAACAGCAAAACAAGGTAGAGATCGTAATTTTCAAGCAATTTTACCATTACGTGGTAAGATTCTTAATGTAGAAAAAGCGATGCAACATAAGGCTTTTGAAAACGAAGAAATACGTAGTATGTATACAGCACTTGGTGTTACAGTTGGTACAGAAGAAGATCCAAGAGCACTAAATGTTTCTAAATTACGTTATCATAAAGTAGTTATTATGTGTGATGCTGATGTAGATGGTAGTCATATTGAAACTTTAATTTTAACTTTCTTCTTTAGATATATGCGTGAATTAGTAGAAAACGGAAATATTTACGTTGCTGCGCCACCTTTATATCTAGTTAAAAAAGGAAAGAAAAGAGAATATGCTTGGAATGATGAAGATCGTGATGCTATTGTAAAGAAGTTTGGCGGTGGAACGATTCAACGTTATAAAGGTCTTGGAGAGATGAATGCGGTACAACTTTGGGATACTACAATGAATCCTGCAGAAAGAACCATGTATCAAATTAAAATAGAAAGTGCTGCGGAAGCAGATAGAGTCTTTTCTATGTTAATGGGTGATGAAGTACCACCAAGACGTAAGTTTATTGAGGAAAATGCAACGTATGCAAATATTGATATATAATAGTTTTGGTAAAGACGTTTTGGCAAAACGTCTTTACCAATTCAAAACGTCTTTACCAACTTAATGAAATTAAACTAACAACAATTTTCTATAAAAAAATTAATGAATATGAAATTTAATAAGAGTAAAAAATTATTGGTTAGTTTAATATGTGTAATAGCATTTAATTTTTCTTCTAATGCACAATTTGAAAATATTCTTGCTGCTGGCGAAAAAGATCTTTCTAAATATATTGAAAATTATACAGATCCATTATTTAAAGGAGCAATTCAAAATTTAAATAGTGGTTGGTATCATTCTGGTAAAACACATAAAAAATTCGGATTTGATTTTACAATAAACACTAGTATTTCTATTGTGAATAATGAAGACAAATCCTTTTTATTTAACAATGATGATTACCAAGTACTTGGTTTGCAAAGCGGAAACTCTGCCAATTTACCAAGTCTTATGGGCGGAAATACAACAGAACAAATACAAATTAGAATACCAGTAGATTCTAATAATACGCAAATAATTTTTGATCATTTAAATAATCTTGGAATTCCGGTAGATCAAAATAATGTTCCAATTCCAGATTTTGATGGTTTTTTAGTTGCTACAACCTTTAATGCACCAAATGGTATAGAAGAAGATTTAAAAGATGTTTCGCCTATCATTGGCGTACCAACACCAATGATACAATTTGGTTTAGGTTTGCCTAGTAAAACAGATATAAAAATTCGATTCATACCAAGTGTTGGTAATGAAGAAGTTAAAACAAACCTTATAGGTATAGGGTTACAACATAATTTATTACAACACTTTTTAAAACTAGATAAAGTACCAGTTTTTGATTTATCGATTTTAGGAGCTTTCACTTCATCTACAACAAATTACACACCACTTAATAGCGAAATTGCAGGTTCAAATCAAGAAACAGAAATCAAAATTAATGCATATACGATTCAACTTGTTGGAAATGCCAATTTTAAAATAGTTAATTTTTATGCTGGTTTAGGTTATGCTACAGGAGATGCAACTTTTAAAGTGAAAGGAAATTACGAATATAATTTTGATAAATTCGACGCTTTCGGAAGTTTCTTATCGAATGAATCTATAACTATTACAGACCCAATTAGCACAAAATTTAAAGTAGATAAAAGTATTAAAGCAACTTTAGGGATGCGTTTAAATATACTGTGGTTTAAGATTTTTGCTGATTATTCCATTCAAGAATACAACACAGTAAATGCAGGAATTGCATTTAGTTTTAGATAATAATAACAATTAAAATAAATAAAAATGAAAGTAACCGTAGTTGGTGCAGGAGCAGTTGGTGCAAGTTGTGCAGAGTATATTGCAATACGTAATTTTGCAAAAGAAGTTGTAATTTTAGATATTAAAGAAGGTTTTGCCGAAGGTAAAGCAATGGATTTAATGCAAACTGCATCTTTATTAAAATTTGATACCATGATAAATGGTGTAACAAA
The DNA here is from genome assembly GCA_027065775.1 of Flavobacteriaceae bacterium. Lineage (GTDB taxonomy): Bacteria > Bacteroidota > Bacteroidia > Flavobacteriales > Flavobacteriaceae > S010-17. Next base: position 4,812 of record JAMONN010000187.1, read on the forward strand.
TGATTATAGTAAAACAGCAAATTCTGATGTTTGTGTAATTACTTCTGGTATCCCAAGAAAACCTGGTATGACTCGTGAAGAATTAATTGGTATCAATGCAGGTATTGTTAAAATGGTTTCTAAAAGTATTTTAGAACATTCACCAAATACTATATTTATTGTTGTTTCTAATCCGATGGATACAATGGCTTATTTAGTTCATAAAACTACAGGTATTGCTAAAAATCGTATTATTGGTATGGGCGGCGCTTTAGATTCGGCACGTTTTAAATACCGTCTAGCGGAAGCGTTAGGTGCTCCGATAAGTGATATTGACGGAATGGTAATTGGTGGTCATAGCGACAAAGGTATGATTCCGTTAACTCGTTTAGCAACAAGAAATTCTGTACCTGTTACGGAGTTTTTAAGTGAAGAAAGATTAGAAAAAGTAGCGGCAGACACTAAAGTTGGTGGCGCTACATTAACAGGTTTATTAGGCACTTCTGCTTGGTATGCGCCTGGTGCAGCAGTTTCAGGTATGGTTCATGCCATAGCAACCGATGCTCAAAAAATGTTTCCAGTTTCTACTTTATTAGAAGGTGAATATGATTTAAACGATATTTCGATTGGTGTACCAGTAATTTTAGGTAAAAACGGAATTGAAAAAATTGTTACTATTAATTTAACAGATGCTGAAAAAGCAAAAATGCAAGAAAGTGCTGCTGCTGTTAAAAAAACAAACGGACTTTTAGAATTGTAATATTTTTGAAGTTTCGTTAAATTTAAAAAGGTGAAAATATTATATTTTCACCTTTTTTTGATTCATTAAATTAATCCATTTTATTAGCTAATTGACCACAAGCGGCATCAATATCATCGCCTCTACTTTTTCTAACTTTTGCAATAATATTATTTGCTTCTAAAGTTTTAACATATTGTTGAATTATTTTTCCGTCAGCAGACTGAAACTCTTCATCACCGATATTATTATAAGTAATTAGGTTTACTTTAGACGGCACTTTTTTACAATAAGCTACTAAGGCGTTAATATCATTTTGTGTGTCATTATAGCCTTTAAAAACTACGTATTCAAAAGTTATTTTTCGTTTCGTTTTTTGATACCAATATTGTAACGATGCTAATAAATCTGCAAGATTATTTTTATCGTTTATTGGCATTAATTTAGATCGTATTTCATCAATTGCGGAATGTAGAGAAACTGCCAAATTAAATTTAACTTCATCATTCGCCATTTTTTTAATCATTTTTGGTATACCAACAGTAGATAAGGTTATACGCTTTGCAGACATTCCTAAACCTTCGTCATTGGTAATTTTATCAATGGCATTTAGTACATTTTTATAGTTTAATAGTGGTTCGCCCATTCCCATAAAAACAATATTAGATAGTTTATGGTTATGATACAACTCACTTTGCTTATTAATTTCTACTACTTGATCATAAATTTCATCGGCGTTAAGGTTACGCATTCGTTTTAGTCTTGCTGTCGCGCAAAAATTACAATCTAAACTACAACCAACTTGACTAGAAACACAAGCAGTTGTCCTTTTTTTTGTTGGTATTAAAACGGATTCTACTATTAAATCGTCATGTAATTTAATAGCATTTTTTATAGTGCCATCTATAGATTTTTGCATTTTATCAACCTTAACATGATTGATAACAAAATTAGCTTCTAACATTTTTCTAGTAGTTAATGACAAATTTGTCATTTCGTTAAAAGTATGCGCAGACTTAATCCAAAGCCATTCATAAATTTGATTACCTCTAAATGCTTTATCGCCATTCTCAACAAAAAAATCACGTAATTCTTCCTTACTTAATGCTCTTATATCTTTTTTTGTGGTATCCATTAGATTGCAAAAATACAGTATTTAAACAAAAAAGGTTGTCTATTTCTAGACAACCTCAATATATTATAAGTGAATTAATATTACTTATTCAAAATTATTTTTTTAACTAAACTGTTATTATTTGTATCTGAAATTTTTACAAAATAGATATTGCTATTTAGTCTACTTAAATTAATATCGGTAAGTTCACTATTTATTTTACTACTTATTACTTCTTGTCCTAAAAAGTTTAAAACTTTTAAAGTATAGTTTCCTGTTAAATTTCCTAAATCTATAGTTAATAAACCTTTTGTTGGATTTGGGTATACAGAAATATTTTCTTCTAAAAAGCTATCATTTACACTTGCTGTATTATCTATTGAATTTACAAATGTTGCACCTGTATTATCTGGATCTAACCAATCTTTTAATCTTGTAGAACTACTACCGCTATTCCAAGAAGTTGCAAAACGACCATAATAATCAATTTGATTGTTATCATTTGTACCAACACATAAAGCTGCTCCACCAAATAACTGACCAATTACTCTACCATCTTGATCAAATAATGGAGAGCCAGACGAACCACCTTCAGTGACACCTAATTCCCAACCGCCACCAGAGGTTGTAACTTGCCAAGTTGCTGCACCGTTATTATTTCCTTTAATTGCACCAGTATCATCTCTACAAACTTTCATTATATCACCACTTGGGTGATGAATACCAACTTCAAAATCAGGATTAGTATCAGATCGATCCCAACCTGCATAAATTAAATCCCAAGTAGGGTTAATCGTTCCTGTTATTTCAACTAGCATAAAATCTGAACCAGCATTTCTTGCTCTTAAAATCGAACCATTTACTGTATTAAAAGAACTATCAGAACTATTAGTTGTAACTGCACATCTTGGTGTGCCAGCAGTAATCCAATTAAATCGCATAGAATACTGTGCAGGATTCGAAGAAACGCCATCAGGATCTGTATAACAATGATTTGCTGTTAAGAAGTATGGTGTATTATCATTATTAACATTATTCACTAAACCACCAGAACAAATATAACCGTTAGCCATATTTAAAAAAGCAATAGAATGTTTTAATACATTTTTTTTGTCTTCAAAATCTGCTCCAACAAAACAATCTACATCTTGATTACAATCACCTGAATCATTTAATGCTTTTTGTTGTTCTGCAAAAACTTGATGTTGTTTACCTAAACGATATCCGTGAATAATTTCATATATGTTTAAACTACCCAAGCCTTTTACCTCTTTAGGTTCTAAATATTCTATCCATAAATTATCTCCATCCACAAACCAAGAACCTAATATTTTACTATCACTGTTATTATCGCTTGTATATGCACCTAATAAATCAGATTTATCATTATTGTATAAATACAAACTTGCACCATTTGGAATATAAAAATCGTTAAAATTAACACTTAAGTGTAATGCATCTTTAGAACTAATATTAAATCTCCAAAATCGATCACCATTTGGTAAATCTGTCCAAACTCCGGCAGAATTCAAATTATAATTAATTTCAGATAAAATACCTATTCTATAAGCTGTACCTTGTTTTTTGTCATTAATTGCGTCTTGTTCAACTATACGCTGAATATCAATTGCTGGCATTTCAATTTTTGCAACCGATTTGTTTGTTGCAATAGACCAACTTTTCGGTGCTCCTTTATTAGTGGTTTGTGCAAAACCAAAAGTAACTAAAAGGATTAGTAATGGTAATAATATTTTTTTCATAATTTTAAATTTAATTTCTTCTAAGTATAAAACAAATTAACTTATAAAAACCCTAAGAAATTATTAAATAATTAACATAGCATCTCCATAAGCTAAAAACTTATAACCTTCTTTCATTGCTTCTTGGTATGCTTTATGTATAAAATCTAAACCTGCAAATGCAGCAACAGACATCATTAAAGTTGATTTTGGCGGATGAAAATTACTAATCATACAGTTAGCAATACTAAACTCATGTGGTGGAAAGATAAATTTATTAGTCCAACCTTCAAAAGGTTTTAAATTACCTGAAGTGTTTACAGAACTTTCTAAAGCTCTCATTACCGTTGTACCAACAGCACAAATACGATTTTTATTTTTCTGAGCATTATTAACTAATTCTACAGTATCCTTACCAACAAATATTTTTTCTGAATCTAATTTGTGTTTTCTTAAATCTTCAACATCAACCGAATTAAAAGTTCCTAAACCTATATGTAATGTTACTTTAGGTAAATCAACTCCTTTTATTTCTAATCTTTTTAATAAATGTTTAGAAAAATGCATTCCTGCAGTTGGTGGAAAAACAGCACCTTCATGTTCTGCAAATATTGTTTGAAATCTTTCTTCGTCTTCTGGTTCTGCTAATCGATCCATATATTTCGGAAGTGGTGTTTCTCCTAATTCCGTTAATTTTTTTCTGAATTCATCATAAGAACCATCATATAAAAAACGTAAAGTTCTACCTCTTGAGGTTGTATTATCAATAACTTCGGCAACTAAACTTTCGTCTTCACCAAAAAATAATTTATTACCGATTCTTATTTTTCTTGCAGGATCTACTAAAACATCCCAAAGTTTCGTTTCTTTATTTAATTCTCTTAATAAAAATACCTCAATTCTTGCACCTGTTTTTTCTTTATTACCAAATAAACGTGCTGGAAAAACTTTGGTGTCATTAAAAATCATTACATCTTTTTCATCAAAATAGTTAATGATATCTTTAAACGTTTTATGTTCAATTGTTTGTTCTTTTCGATTTAAAACCATCAATTTAGACTCATCTCTGTGTGGCCGAGGATGTTTAGCATGTAATTCTTCAGGTAAATCGTAAATAAATCTAGATAATTTCATATTTCTATTTTGTAAATTTTAAGATTACAAATATACATTATCCAGATAGGCAAAGTCAAGTGTTTTGCAATATAAATTTTTAAAACATAAATCAAACGTTATTAATTGGCTAGGGCAAACTCATACTTTGTTTTTTAATCTCGCAAAGTCGCAAGGACGCAAAGAAAAAGAGATAATATTTAAGTTATGGTCTATGTTTGTAAAACAAACATTTGCGTCTTGTAAACCGTAATAATCTTTGCATCTTAGCGACTTTGCGAGAAAATATTTTAAAATAATTTTGAAAAGTATCCGTTTGCCTTGATTAATTGGCGATAGTTATCAGAAAAAATCATAAATAACATTATATTTGCAAAAAAACTAATGTCTAAAAATACAGTTACACCTTATAAAGATGATTCTTTAGGAAAAAAAGAACAGGTAACTAAAATGTTTGATGCAGTTTCGTATAATTATGATTTTTTAAATAGAATATTAACCTTTGGTTTAGATATTGGTTGGCGGAAAAAAGTAGTAAAAATTGTTTCTTCAAATAATGCAACTACTATTTTAGATATTGCAACTGGTACAGGTGATTTAGCGATAATGTTATCTGAAATTAAAGATGCAAAAATTATTGGTTTAGATATTTCTAAAGGAATGTTAGACGTAGCAAAAGAAAAAGTTATTAAAAAACAATTAAATAATAAAATTGAATTAGTTTTAGGAGATTCGGAAAAATTGGCTTTTAAAGATGCTAGTTTTGATGCTATAACTGTTGGTTTTGGCGTTCGTAATTTTGAAGATTTAGATAAGGGTTTAACAGAAATTCGTAGAGTTTTAAAACCACAAGGTGTTTTGGTAGTTTTAGAAACTTCACAGCCAAGTAAGTTTCCGATGAAACAATTATTTAAGTTTTATTCTAAATATGTAATTCCGACAATTGGTGGTTTGTTCTCAAAAGACAAAAAAGCATATAGTTATTTACCCGAATCCGCTGCAAAATTTCCTTACGGAAAAGAATTCAACAATATTTTATTAAAAAATGGGTTTAATACTGCAAAAGCCAAACCTGTTGCTTTTGGTATTTCAACCATTTACACTGCAACAAAAAAATAATATCTTTTAATTTAAAGAATGAAAATGAAAAAAATAGTATTAATAAGTATTTGTCTTACTTTTTTTGGGTTTACAAATACTTTTTCTCAGAGAAAGAAAGTAGAAAATTTACCAAATTTTGATAAAAAACCTTGGAATTTTGGTTATTATTTAGGTGTCAACAAAAATAGTTTTGTAGTAGATTATGGCGATTCAAGTTTTAGCAATTCTTTTGTTGAAGTTGATGCAGGTTTAGGCTTTTTAGTTGGTGTAATGGTAGAAAAAAGGTTACATAAAAACGTAAGTCTTCGTTTTGAACCAGGTTTAATGAGTAATGTTAAAACGTTACGTTTTAGTAATGATGACGGTAATTTTGATACCGATTTAAATAGTGAAAGAAAAGTACCAAGTACTTATTTACACATGCCATTACTTTTAAAATTTAGTACAGATAGATTAAGAAACATTAAACCTTATGTAGTTGGTGGTTTGGCTTTTGATTATAATTTTTCTGCAAACGAAAATAATCCTGAAGATAATACTATGGGTTCAGGTGAATTTAGAACTACAAAATCTAATTATATGTATGAATTAGGTATCGGTATTGATTTTTACACACCATATTTTAAATTTTCACCATCTTTAAGAGGTGTTTTTGCACTTAATAATGAATTAGTAGACGATAACGTTAACGTAACTAGTCCTTATACTGGACCAATCGATAATTTTGCGACTAGAGGTGTTTTCTTAAAACTTACTTTTGAGTAAACTTTATTATTTCTAAATTAATTGTTTGTAATTTATTATTTCCTTCTTCTAATCCTTTTAATAAATCATTTTTAGTTTCATTAAATGATTTTTCTAAATTAGAAAATATATTTTGATAATAAGAAATGCCGTTTTCTAAGTTTTTGGTAAATTTATTAAAATAACGTTCTTGTTTTTTATCAAAAGAATTTTTAGATTCATCAAATTTATTCTGAAGATAATCTAAATAAACATTTAATTCTTTAACAAACATATTAGGTCTATTTTCATTATCAACAACATTATCTCTTCCATAAATATGATCCGTAATGTTTTTTAAACTCATTATTTTAGAATAATAAGCCATATTTGGACCTGGACAAACAGAAACTCCTTCTCCTTCCGTTTTTGTGTCTAAATTGTACTTTAACAATGCTGATGTACCTAAACCTACACATGTACAGGCTTTTTCTGTAATTTTATTTAATTTGAATTGATGTTCTTTTTTAGGTAAATTTTCTTCTTTTAATTCTTTTATTTTAAGATGTTGGTACAATCTTGAAGCAGTACATAAACCTAAATTATTAAACTCTTTATTTAAAGCAACAAACTTTTTAGGACAAGAACTTCCTGATCTACCTTTATTAATAAAAGTGTTTTTTTCGGCATCTTTCGTATTCCCTTTAAGACTATTAAAAGGTACGCCTAAAGGCGAAATATCACTTAAATATAAGTCCTCTTCTTTTGATTTTACTAATTTGTCAAGCGTCTCATTATCTACAGTTGTGGCCTCTGGAACTAATAAAAAAGGTGTTCCCCAACCAACTGAATCTACATTATAATAATCTAATAAAAAATTTTGTTCTTCTTCTGTACCAACGCCACCTTGCGCTGTAACTTCAATTTGCATTTGGTTATTTGGTACAATTTTGTCTTGAGCAACTAAAGCTTGGTTTAATAATTCTTGAACTGAATTTGTTAGTTCTTCTCTTTTTTCTTTAAATTCTTCTAAAACAGGACCTAATAAAAAACCATCGGTAGCAAAGGCATGTCCTCCACAATTTAAACCAGATTCTATTCTATATTCCGAAACCCACAATCCTTTTTTAGCTAAAAACTTTCCTTGAATTAATGCCGAGCGATAATCGCTTACTTTCAAAATAATTTTCTTTTTAATGTAACCGTTTTCGTTTGGAAAAAAATCTAAAAAGTTACTCATATAATCATACAATCGTGGATTCATGCCAGCCGATAAAATTAAAGAAGACGTTAAATTACTATTTGCATAACCACGTAGTGCTGCATGTGCATCATTATATTTTATTGGTAATTGCTGCTTGTTTTTATAATTATCCTTATCTATTTTAGTCATGATATTTACGTCAATACTACCCAAAGTAAGGTTTTTATTTACCCAATCTTTTAAATCTTTTAGATTGAAATTTTGACTAATCATTGTGTCAAATTCTTTTTTAATAGATGAATAATTAGACAACATACTAATATATGTTTTAATTTCATCTAAAGTATTTGATGAAATATCCTTTAATTCTTCAAACTTTTTTTCAACCTGACTATTCATCAAATTTAAATAAGAAGTAATTCGTTTTGCTCTAAAATCATCTATTTTATTGGTTATTTCTTTGTATGGAATTTCAAATTTTTCACTATACATTTTTCGTAATTTCTCCAATAAAATATCATCTACTAAAGAAATTACTGAATCTATACCATATTTAGCAACTTTTAATGGCGAATCTATAGTAAAACCTATTCCCATTACAGGTATATGAAATTTGTGTGTACGAACCATAATTATTTTATTAATTTAATTACCGAAAATACTACTATTGATAATAGTAAAACGTGAGTTTTATCAGTTTAAGGTATTATTTGCATTTCGCTTTTTTCCTAAAAACTTTAACTATAAATTATCACGAACAATTAACATGTTTTATAACTGTCCTCTTTTTAGAAAAAAATTGACTTCAATTTCATCTTTTAAGAACATTTCTTTACTAGTGATTTTACTGAAACGTTTGTGTTTTTTGTATTTTGATAAACGATATTTTACAATCTTAATAAAATGAATAGTAACGGAAATAGGATCATATAACGTTTTTTGAGGTTTTCACTTTGCTTAAAATGATAATGACTGACACAACTAAACTAGAATCAATCCCAATCGTCTAACAATCTTTTTTGTCCTTCTAATTTTTGAATATCGGTAACATCTTGCGACATTTCTATCACACCACGATATTTACCTTGTTTATCTCTTATTGCAAAATACCTTATATGAATCATTCTTCCTTTAAAGTTAATCCAAAATTCTGCGACATCTTTTGTTCCTGCTTTAAATTCTTCTACAATTCGTAACACCAAATGAACTGATTTTGGTGGGTGACAAAATTTTACTTCTCTACCAATAATTCCTTTACTTCTAGGAAATACACGATCTTCACCACGATTATAAAATATTACTTTGTCATTTTCATCAACATAAGTTAAATCTACTGGTAAAAATTGCAATAACATATTTACCTGTTCTGGTGTCATATAACCTTCATCATAATGAAATGTATTTTCTGTAGAAAAAGTTAATTTTCTTTTTGTTGTATCTTGACTTGGATGAATATACTCCTCTTTTATTTCAGGGTATGGTGCGGGTTTATTTAGTAACATCCAACCTATTTCTTCATCACCAATATAAAATTCTTTCCAATCTTCTTTGGTTAATAAATCTATTGAATTTGGAAATAATTTTGAATCTTCAATACTTAATAAACGTCTAATTCCGTTTATTAAGTATGGTAAATTTTTTATAATTTTTTCGGTTTCTTTCTCTTCATTATATGTGTTTAAAAACCGAATTTGGTCTCTTAAATTATCATGAAAAGACCACATTCCTTGACTTGGTCCTTCCCAACCATGTTTTTCTAAATATGGAAATAATTGATTTTCTTTTCTTGCAAATCGTTTTTCAATAGTTGTTAACTCATTGAAAAGATTAAAATATTTTTGAAAATCTTCTTTAGGATTAACACCATCTAATTCTAATAAAATATCTTGTATTAAGGCACTTTCCTCATAATAAATTTTTATAGGATGTCCTTTTGGTAATTTTTCTACTTCTGGTAAAAATGAGTTCATTTTATATATAAAATTAAGTCTGTAAAAATAAAAGATATTTTTGTCTTTTAAGGTAACAAATACTACTTAAAATAATTTTTATGATTGAAATTTAATTTTTTCATATAATTTAGTAAGCGATTGTTATAATTCTGCAGGTATCATTAATATTTCATAATGATTTGAATCAAACATTTGGAGTAAATAATACTTTGCATTGCTTAAATTGCCAAAGCGTAAGAATTAGTTTTTAAGAATCTACATTTAATAAAGATAAAAATCGATCATTATCCTCTATTTCCTTAGAAAATTGAATAAGCGTTTTATGCTTAAAACTATCTAATAACTCTTTTTTAAAAGGTGCTACAATATGATGTATAGGGCAAGGATTATCATCACTACACTTTGGCAAACCCATAAAACAATTTGTAAATACAGATTTACCTTCAATGAGTTCAATAATATCACAAACGTTTTTTTTACCATTAATATCGGTAAAATAAAAACCTCCAGTAGGACCTTTTGAAGATGAAATTATATTTTTTTTAGCAAGTGGTTGTAATAATTTTGCAATAAAATGAATGGGGATTTCTAATGATTCAGCAATTTGAACAGAACTATATTTTTTATTAATACTAGAATTCTGTGCCAAAAATAAAACTGCTCTAATAGCATATTTACTTGCTTTTATTAGCATATTAATTTAATTTATCAAAAAATTCCTTTACCTCTTTAATATCATACGGTTTAGCAATTATTTTTTTATCGCTATCTAATATAAAATACGAAGGTGTACTTGTAATACCATAGTCTTGTACGTATTTGTTTTTCCATTTATTGCCATTAATTCCCAAACCTAAAATATGTGTCATATTTTCTAGATTAAAAGTTTCTTCTTTCCAACCTGCTTTAGAATCTTCGTTTTCAATACCAATAGCAATTGTTTTGATATTTTTTTTATCTACTAAATATTCATTAAATTTAGGTAATTCAACTAAACAATGTGGGCAAGTTGAACCCCAAAAAACGATTACAGAATATTTCGACTTGTCTAATGTTGCTAGACTATAAGGTTTACCGTAAACATCCCATTCAATATTTGGTGCAGCTTCCCCAATGGTTGTTTTAAACAAATCATTAATCATGTTTTTAAATTCATAATCTTGTAATGCAATTGGTAACTTATTAAAATGATTTTCAAAAATATAATCGGTTATTTCTTTATTTTCTTGCTGTGCAAACATATAAAGTAACGATTGCATGATTTCGTTTTTAGTAGTATCCGATTCAATTTTATCTAATGAATAACTTACTGCGTTTTGACGTAATTTAATTAGTTCTTTAGGGTCTTTAGAATTGGTTAAATATAAAACATAATCCATCACTCTATCAATAAATAAAGAAGATTTTGCAAGTACCTCATCATCAAAATCAATATTATCGTAATAATGAGATTTCAAAGTATTTAAATATTTCTCTGTATCTTTTATTAAATTATTTTCATAAAATCTTTTGTTTGCTTTTATAAAATGGTTTGCTAATTTTCCGTCGGATTTTTTATTAAATAAATCTTCTGTACTTTTTAAATTGATTAATTCTTTAGCGTAAATCTTGCTTAATAATTCCTCTTCATTAGCATCTTTTGTTTGAAAATATACAACTTGAACCGAATCTAATTTATTTTGAATTACCGAAACATCATCAATATAATTTTGATATAATTTATTTTCTTCGGAAGTTTTAAAACTCACTAAGTTTGATGGATATTCTGGATGAAATTCAAATTCAATATCTTCATTATTATATATAAAATCAATAAATAAGTTTTTATTTACATCATATTCTAAACGCAACATACCTGGTTTAGTACCTTTTGGTATTGCTATTTTAAATTCGCCATTTGTAATAACGGCATTATTTAAGTATTTTTTATTGACACTATTTAACTGATTTAAAATAATGTATGAGTAATTTTTTGCAGGTTTCATAGTACCTCTAATAGTATCTTGAGCAACAATAGAAGTAGAAATAAAAATAAGAAGTAATAGTATTTTTTTAAACATAATGTTTTCGTTTTTTTAACTTTTTCAATAACCATACCAAAAAGGTATTCTTTAGCAATTGCAAAAATAAGAAATTCTATATTATTTTTTAGTTTAATACTAAATTAAACTTAATTTTGTAATTAATAGTCGGAATAGATTCATTTTAAATAAATACGATGTTAGATATAAAAACGATACGAAAAGATTTTCCGATACTAAATCAAAAAGTAAACGGTAAACCATTAGTTTATTTTGATAATGCGGCTACAAGTCAAAAACCTAAAGTGGTGATTGATGCAATTACTGCTTATTATCAAGAAATAAATTCTAATATTCATAGAGGCGTACATACTTTAAGTCAATTAGCAACAGATGCTTACGAAGCAACTAGAACAAAACTTAAAACTCAATATAATGTAAAACACATACATGAAATTATTTTTACTAGAGGTACAACCGAAAGTATAAATTTAGTTGCAAGTAGTTTTACTTCCTTAATAAAAAAGGATGATGAAATTATTATTTCTGCATTAGAACATCATTCTAATATTGTGCCTTGGCAGTTATTATGCGATAGAACAGGAGCGAAATTAAAAGTTATACCAATGAATAAAATTGGTGAATTAATTATTTCGGAATTTGATAAATTACTAAATAAAAACACTAAAATTGTTGCTGTAAGTCATGTATCGAATGCTTTAGGAACCATAAACCCTATTAAAGAAATCATTAAAAAAGCACACAAATTTAATGCGGTTGTTTTAATTGATGGAGCACAAGCAACACCACATATGCAAGTGGATTTTCAGGATTTAGATTGCGATTTTTATTGCGCTTCTAGTCATAAAATGTATGGACCAACTGGTATTGGTTTCCTTTACGGAAAAGAAGATTGGTTAAACAAATTAACACCTTATCATGGTGGTGGCGAAATGATAAAACAAGTTACTTTCGAAAAAACAACCTATGCAGATTTACCACATAAATTTGAAGCAGGAACACCAAATATTGAGGCAGGAATTGTTTTTGGCGAAGCAATAGATTATATAAATAAAATTGGTTTAGATAACATTGCAAATTATGAAAACGAATTATTAGTCTATGCAACTGAAAAAATGTTACAAATAGATGGTTTAAAAATTTATGGAACTGCTAATAAAAAAGCAAGTGTTATCTCTTTTAATATTGGTGATATTCATCCGTTTGATATAGGTAGTATAGTCGATAAATTAGGTTTTGCAGTTAGAACAGGTCATCATTGTACACAACCAATTATGGCGTTTTTTGGAATTGTTGGTACTATTAGAGCGTCGTTTTCTTTTTATAATACTAAAGAAGAGATTGATGCTTTTGTGGTTGCTTTAGAAAAAGCGAAGATGATGTTGAGTTAAGACGCAGATTTACACGACTTAAAATAGCGCAGAAAAGATTAACCACAAGGTTCACAATGGTTTACACAAAGGGTACAAAGAAAATATACCGTTCAACTTTGTGAACCTAGTGCTTTCTTCGTGTTCTTAGTGGTTAAAATATTAGTAGAATTTATTTAACTTAATTATCACAAATTAACAAATCTACAATTTTTCGATTATCAGAAAGTCGAGGCATCTTATTTTGCCCACCAAGTTTACCAATAGATTTCATATAATTTAAGAAACCGTCTTTTTCGACTTTGGAAATTAGTAGTGTTCTTAATATTTTTCCATCAATTAAATCTTTATAATACGTATTTTGTTTTACTAATTCTTCATCTAATTTTAAGGCAAATTCTTCTAAATTTTCTGGTTCGTTTTCAAATTCAATAAACCATTCATGATAAGGCAAACCTTTTTTTGGTGTTATTTGTGGCGCAACAGTAAATTCATGAATTCTGATGTCAGTATTTTTAATCGCTTCTTGTATCGCAGTTTCTACCTCTTTAACAATAACGTGTTCACCAAATGCAGAAATAAAATGTTTTATTCGACCAGAAACTATAATTCTATACGGATCTAAAGATATAAACTGAACAGTATCCCCAATATTATAAGCCCAAAGACCAGCATTTGTAGAAACAATGAGTACATAGTTTACGTTAAGTTTTACATCTTTTAAGGATATTCTGGTTGGGTTTTCATCAAAAAATTCATCTGCCGGAATAAATTCATAAAAAATACCGCCATCTAAAACAAGCAACATTCCTTTTTCATTTTGAATGTCTTGAAAAGCAAAAAAACCTTCACTTGCAGGAAATAATTCAATAGAATCTACTTTTCTTCCGATAAGGTTTTCCATTTTATTTCGATAAGGTTCATAATTAACACCACCATAAACAAAGAGACTAAAGTCAGGAAAAAGTTCACCTACTTTTTTACCAGAACTTTCGTTTAAACGTTCAAAATACATTTGCACCCAAGACGGAATGCCACCAATAACTGTCATTTTTTCAGGCATTGTTTCTTTTACAATTGCATTTACTTTAGTTTCCCAATCTTCAATACAGTTTGTTTCCCAACTTGGCATTCTGTTTTTTTGCAAATATGCAGGGATAAAATGTGCTGAAATTCCGCTTAATCTACCAACTTTAATGAATCCTGTTTCATCTAATTCTGGCGAACCTTGTAAAAAAATCATTTTACCATCTATCCAGACTGTTTTTCCTGTTTTATGAATGTAATTTAAAAGTGCATATTTTGTACCATTAAGCATATGCTTCATCGAACCTTTTGTAATAGGTATGTATTTAGCACCAGAAGTAGTACCTGAAGTTTTTGCGAAATAAATTGGTTTACCTTTCCATAAAACATCTGTTTTACCGTTTTTTATTTGTTCTATATAAGGTTTTATACCTTCGTAATCTCTTACAGGTACTTGTTTTTTAAATGCTTCGTAAGAGGTAATATTTTTAAATGAATGATCTTTACCAAAAGTAGTGTTCTTTGCGTTTTCAATTAAACCCTTCAAAACTTTTTGTTGTGTTTTAATAGGGGCGCTACGCCATTTATCAATTCGCTTTGCTATTTTTTTGGCGTATATTTTTGAAAAGTAAGATTTAATCATAGTGTAAAATTAATCAAAAAACTAGTTAGAAAATAATGCTAACTACTAATTATTCGAAATCAATAAAATTAGTAGGATTAATAGGATAACCATCACTCCAAAGTTCAAAATGAAGATGTGGTCCTGTAGTTAAAGAACCTGTAGAACCAGAATTTGCAATTACTTCACCCGATTTTACTAAATCGCCTTGTTCTTTAAAAAGTGTAGCGTTATGTTTATAAACAGATAAGTAACCTTGTTGGTGTTCTAAAATTAAAACATGACCTGTTTCGGCAGTAAAATCGGCAAAAATAACTGTGCCATTTGCAACTGCTTTGATTGGTGTATTTTTTGCAACGGCAACATCAATCGCAAAATGTTTTTCTTTAGGGTTATAAGTAGTCGTGATTTTACCTTTTAAAGGGGCAAAAAATACAATTTCTGTTTTTTTTGTGGCTTTTTCAAATAACGAAAATCGTTCTTTTTCATCTATATAATCTCTAAAATCAGTTTCGTTTTTTGTAGGGTTTAAATCAACATCTTCTGAGTTTAATTGCTGTACTATAGAATCTTTATTTAATTCTTCTGTTTTAATATTACCCGTTAAAACGTCTTTTATATTTTTTATATATAATGCATTAATGGCTAAGTTAATGTCTAAACTATCTACTTCTTCTACTAATTTTGTTGCTGTTTTTTTAAGTTTAGTAGATGAATAACCTGGTATATATTCTTTTAAAGGAGAAAATGCAATTAAGATAGTGGTTAAAAAAATAAGTAGAATCGCAAAAACACCACCAATAACATATACATTTAGACGATTTAGTTTAAACGAAACACGTTCTTCTAAAGTGTCTTCATTTAAAATCACTAAACGATATTTTAATATCAGTTTTTCGCGTAATTTACTTTTTGCTTTCTTTTTTTTAGACATTCTACAAATGTATTAAAGCTTTATGATATTTTAATTTAATAAAACGTTAAATGTCGTTACATTTTAGTTATTACAAATTCGGATCTTCTGTTAAGTTCGTGTTCTTTTTCGGTACATTTCACACCATCTTTACATTTATTTAAGAGTCTTTTTTCGCCATAACCTTTACCAGAAATTCTACTTTCATCAATACCATGTTCAATAACATAAAAAATAACGGATTTAGCTCTCTTGTTAGATAATATCAAATTATATAAATTCTTACCTCTAGCATCTGTATGTGTACCTAATTCAATAACCATTCTTGGGTATCTATTCATTGTATTTACAACGCGATCTAATTGATTTGCAGCATCAGGTCTGATTTTAGCACTATTAAAATCAAAGTTTATAACGCTAATATCTAGCATTTGTTTACCTCTTCGTTTAATTATAAAACTGTCGGATAAAGCTATGGTCATTAAAGTTTTACCTTCATGTACAGATGCTGTAGTAAATTGTTTTAAATTTTGTGCGTAGTATTTTTTTTCGCCTAAAAGTTCATAACCAGTATCACAAACTGCTTGATTGAATGAAAATTTACCATCTTTTTCGGTAGTAATTTTTTCAATATCTTTTCCGTTAGCATCTTTTAATGTCACTATTGCATACGGAATTGGTTTTTGAGATTGTTGATCGATCACAATACCTTTAATTTCTTGAAAACAATCAAAAAGTAAAGGTCTTGTTTCATTAAAGTAGTAAATGTCATCACTACCTTTACCAGTACTTCTGTTAGATGAAAAATAACCTGATTTTTTATCTTGATTAAAAATATAATTAAAGTCATCGCCAATACTATTAATTGGTGGTTCTAAATGTAATCTATCTGAAAGATCACTGTTTTCATATCTTTTAACAGCATAAATATCTAAACCACCATAACCTTCATCTGGTCTGTTTGAGGAAAAGAATAGGATATCGTTATCATCTGTGTATGGAAACATTTCTCTATGTTTAGAATTTACTTTTGGACCCATATTTTTTGGTGTTCCAAAAGAACCATCTGTATTAATATTTACTACAAAAATATCCGTCAAACCTAATGTGCCTGGCATATTAGATGTAAAATACATTTTTCTACCATCTTTACTCAATGCTGGATGTCCAACATCATAACCAGGATCATTAAAACTTAAACTTTCTATGTTTTTCCATTGTCCTGAAGAAGTTACAGATGCTTTAAAAATACCAATTGTTGCTTTTCTATCTTTTTCTTTACTTATAGTATTTTGTTTTCCTTTAATACTTCTAGAAAAATAAACAGTTCTCTGATCTCTAGAAAAAACTACATTAGATTCGTTATATTTAGTATTAGGTCCTACTAATTTTTCAGGATTAATTATTTCACCATTTTTATCAATGCTACCTATATATAAATTTAAGAAAGCATTTTTTTTACTTTGTGAGGAATAGATAATTTTATTTTTTCCGAAAAAAGTAGTCCCGAAATTTTGAAATTCATTATTTATTTCAACACTTTTAATTAAAAAACGTTCCGTTTGTTGTTGTGACATTACGGTAAGTGTCAGTGTGAGAAATAAAATGGTTAAGAAATAAGTTGTATTTTTCATAGTTTTTTTAATATAAAACAAAAGTGGTTCTTCGATTTAATAAATATTGTTCTTCGGTACATTTTACACCATTTACACAATCGTTTAATGGTATTGTTTCGCCAAAGGCTCTTCCAGAAATTCGGATCATAGAAATACCTTTACTTGCAATATATTCAGTAACTGAAAAGATTCTTTCTTCTGTTAAACTCATGTTATATTCGTCGTCGGCTCTACAATCTGTATGTGATTCTATTTTAATTTTCAATTCTGGCTCTTCAATTAAACGAATTATTGCTTTATCTAATTGGTAGGAGAAACGTTTATACAATCTTGCTTCATTATAATTAAAACCAATTTCATTTACTTTAACTTGGTCTTTTTCAGGAATTAATCTTTCGGTTTTAATTGGTTTTTTAATAGAAGTGATTTCTGGTTCTTTATCTTTAGTTAAATATAAGTCAATCACATGTGTTTTTGTAGTTGCAATTGTTCTTAAATTTTTAGTGATAGAACTAAAACCTTCTTTATTACCTTCTATATAATATATACTATTACAATCTATGTCAAAAGTATATTCACCAGTATTTACTTTAATATTAGCAATATTTTCACCAACATTATTTTTAAGTATTACATTTACATTTTTTAAAATTTTATTAGTGCCATCTATAAAAGTTCTACCCTCAATTTTTTGAGTGCATTTTTCTATAACAGGTTCTTCTTTAATAACTACAGGTTCTTCTTTTGTCTTTTCTTTAAAAAAGTAAATATCATCATTACCTTTTCCTCCTTTTCTGTTAGAAGAGAAAAAACCTTGACGTGTTGCAGAATTAAAAATATAAGATAAATCATCTGCTTTACTATTTATAGGTTGATTTAAATGCACTGGTTTTGTTACACCATTATTTGTTACTTGAACAGAATAAATATCTAAACCGCCTAAATTATTTTTATGACCATTTGAAGAGAAGTATAAATAATTGTCTCCAGAAATAAACGGAAACATTTCTTTACCTTTTGTATTAACATTTGGTCCTAAATTCATTGGTTCTGAATAGTTATCTTCTGAAAGAATATCTACCACAAAAATATCATTATCGCCAAATGTACCAGGCATATTTGAAGTGAAATACAATTTGGTGTTTTCTTTATTTAATGTTGGATGAGCGACATCATATTTTTTACTATTAAAAGGCATTGGTTTAATATCTACCCATGTACCATTTCTGTCGATTGTAGCTTTAAAAATAGCAATTGTTTTTCTTTTTTGTTTGCTTTTTTTTCTCGATTCTACACCATATAAACTTTTTGTAAAGAAAACAGTTTTATTATTAATTGTTAGAGCTACGTTAGACTTATGTGTGTTTGAATTAGTGCCTTTAGAAAAAAGGCGGTATTTTTTAACATCTTCATCAATAATATTTCCTACAAATAAATTAAGTTTTCCACCATTAGAAGAGGTAAAAACGATTTGATTATCACCTAAAAATGTGGTTCCGAAATTTGGATATTTATTGTTTGCGCTAATGTTTTTGATTTCGTAATTTTTAATTTCATCTTGTGCAAAAGCAGTAAGATTAAAGATCATTAAAAATATAATTATGATTGTTGTTGTTGTTGTTTTCATTGTCCCCTTAATATTTATTGTTGTTTTTATATATCTAATTTATATGTTGTTCTTCTATTGACTAAATGTTCTTTTGTAGAGCAGTCTACCTTATTTTTACATTTATTTAATGGTTTGGTTTCTCCAAACGGTTTACTAATAATTCTACTACTATCAATACCAGCGTTAATAAAATAATCACTTACAATTGCTACTCTATTCTCCGTTAATTGCATATTATAGTCTGCTTTACCTCTTGTATCGGTATGTGATTCAATATATACTTTTAATTTTTGATTTTGATTCATTAAAATCACTGCTTTTTCTAAATTATAAGCATCAGAATCTAAAAGTTTACTAGCATTAAAACTAAAACTAATTTCACCTGTAATTACTTGATGTACCATTATTTCTTCATCTATATCTAAATGTATGTTTTTTTTGATAACATCGTAATTTTTGTTTCCTGTAGTAATATTTGTTGTACCTGTTTTGTAACCATCTCTAGATGTAATTATTGTATAAGTTTGCGAACATTTTAAAGGTAAACTATATCTAGCATTTGATCTAGTAGTTAAAGTTTTTATTATTTTTCCTGTTGCATCTTTTACTACCAAAACAGCACTTGAAATTACATCTTTAATATTTTTATAATGTACAATACCAACAAGGTTTTGTTCACAATTTTTTATTTTTTCTACTATTTTTTTTTGTTCTTCTTTAATTTCTTTTATCAAATAAATATCATCTTCACCTTTTCCGCCAGGTCTATTTGAAGACAAAAATCCAGTTCTAGTTTTTGAATTAAAAATATAGGAAAAATCATCCCATCTACCATTTATTGGTTCTGGTAGATGAATTCTATTTGTTGCAGAACTTCCATTTATTTTTACATAATATACATCTAAACCACCATAATTATCTTTATGACCGTTTGATGAATAATATAAAAAGCCATCATCTGCAAGAAATGGAAACATTTCTTTACCTTTTGTATTTACTTCTTTACCTAAATTTCTAGGTTCTGTATAAAAGCCGTTTTTATCAATTTGTACTTCAAAAATATCATTGTCACCTAAAGTGCCAGGCATATTAGATGTGAAATATAATATAGTGCCATCACTATTTACAGTAGGATGTGCTACATCATATTTACTACTATTAAAAGGCATTGGTTTTATGTTACCCCATTTTCCATCTTTTAATAATGTTGCCTTAAAAATTGCTATAGAAGCTTTTTTATTTTTCTTGTTTATTTTAGTATTATTTTTACCGTAAATACTACGTGTAAAATACATGGTTTTTTTATCTTTAGTAAAACTTGCATTTGTTTCGTATACATTTGTTTTAGTAGATTTAGAAAACAAACTATAATCACTTACATTTTCGCCGTTTATATTAGCGATATACAGATCTAAACTTCTGCCAGATTTTGAGGTTGTAAATACAATTTTATTACCACCATAAAATGAGGTACCAAAACTAGGGTATTTATTATTTAATTCTAAATTAGTCAATTCGTATTTATACGTATTTTCTTGTGAAAATAGTGTTGCGAAACTTAAAATTAATATGAATAATATGTTATTCATTTTATAAGGTTTTTTGTTTGTTTGTTAATCTTCATTTATGACTTTTGCAAAAGTAATGCCAAAAAATATTTTGTTAAAGGTACAAAGTTATTTATAAAAATTCATTTCATCTAAATATAACCAAACATTATAAGGTAGTAAAGGTTGAATATTTTTTTTGTTTTTTAAGGCATTTCTTATGAAAGTTGATGATATTTCCATAATTGGAGCATCTAATTGATGAATTTTTTTATGATTTTCAAGTTCGAAATTTTGGGTTGATTTTTTTTGATCTTTATAAATTCTTGGATAAACGTATATATGATGCTGGTTTAGTATCATTTCGTAATTTTTCCATTTATGGAAAGATTGTAAGTTATCTTGACCCATAATTAAGCAAAAATCTAAATTAGGGTGTTTTTCGGATAAATGTGCCAATGTAATTACGGTATAATTTGGCTGTGGCAAACCAAATTCTATCTTAGACGCTTTTAATTTAGGGTAATCTTCTAAAGCAATTTCTACCATTCGGTATCGATGCGTATCTTCTAATAAGGTTTTCTTTTTTTTATGTGGATTATGAGGTGTTACCACTAACCAAACCTCTTCTAAATCAGAATTTTCTACCAAATGATTCGCAATTGCTAGATGACCAATATGTATTGGATTAAAAGTGCCGAAATATAAACCTACTTTTTTCAAATTGTTTAACCGTTTTTGTTTAATTGTTTAGTTGTTACAAAACAAATAGACAATTAAATTTATTATTTTATAAATTCTTTAACTAATAAAATAGCATTTATTTTTGCAATTTCTAAATCATCGTTTATTAAGATTTTATCAAAATCTTTGGCATAAGTAAATTCTTTTTTTGCTTTTGCAACGCGTTCTTTAATTTTTTCATCGGTATCTGTATTTCTATTTCTAAGTCTTCGCTCCATTTCTTTTATGTTTGGAGGTTTTACAAAAATGGCCAATGCTTTTTTACCGAATCGTTCTTTTATGTTCAAACCACCAATAACATCAATATCAAAAATTACATTTATACCTTGTTTTCTAATTCGTTTTACTTCTTTTTTTAGAGTGCCGTAATAATTGTCTTTATAAACTTCTTCAAATTCAATAAATTTATCTTTTTTAATGAGTTTATTGAATTTTTTAGGTGAAATGAAATAATAATCTTTTCCGTCTATTTCTTGCCCTCTTTTCTCACGAGAAGTTGCCGAAATAGAAAACGCTAAGTTCAATTCTTTTTGTGCTAATAAATGATGCACAATAGTTGTTTTACCAGAACCGCTTGGTGCGGAGAATATTATTAATTTGCCTTTTTTCATTTTACTATTAACCGCAAAGGTCGCAAAGAATTTCGCAAGGTTCGCTAAGTTGATTTTATTAATCTTATATATTCCAACAAACCCTAATAACAACCTTCTGTCTGCGGTTATCTGCGGGAAGCTTTTTACAACACATTTAACAATTGTTCTTTAATTTTCTCTAATTCATCTTTCATTAAAATCACATTTTGTTGCATTGGTGCATAATTTGCTTTAGAACCTGTAGTGTTAATTTCTCTACCTATTTCTTGACAAATAAAACCTAATTTTTTACCGTTAGACTCGTTAGAATTTAATGCTTTTAAAAAGTAATCTAGATGATTATTTAATCGAACATTTTCTTCGGTTATGTCTAATTTTTCTAAGTAATAAATTATTTCTTGTTCAAATCTATTTTGATCTACGTCTTGTTTTAAATCGTTTAATGATTTTAAGATTCGGTTTTTTACTGCAGGAACTCTTTCTTCTTCAAAAACAACATTGTTTTTACATAATTGCTGTAAAGTTTCGATTCTATTTATAAAATCTATTTTTAAAATTTCGCCTTCATCTATTCTAAAACCATCAATATTATTTAATGCTTCGTCGATTTTTGAATTTACGGTTTTCCATTCGGTTGCATCTAATTCTTCTTCTAATGAACTTAATACGTTTGGCAATTTGCTTGCAATATCGATTGCTTTTTCATCAGAAATTGTAGCGATTGCTTTTAACTGTTTAATGTAGTCTTTAACAATTTCGGTATTAATGATATTTAAATTTTTACCATTGGTATGTTCTACAGAAAGATTAAAAACAACTTTACCTCTAACTAATTTAGTGGCTATTTTTTTGCGTATTTCTAATTCTTTATCTTTAAACGGATTATTAATGCGCACATTTAAATCTAAATTTTTAGAATTTAAAGTTCTAATTTCAATGATAATTTTTTTACTGTTTACTATAAATTCGGTTTTACCGAAACCTGTCATTGATTTAATCATAAATTTATTTTAAGATACTATATTTTACTTTGCAATTACTTTATTTGGTTTTGTTACTAAATATACTCCGACAAATATAAGCAATGTTGCTATAATTTTAACACTATTTAGAGAATCACTTTTAACCGATAATGCATAAATGGTTGCAAAAACAGGTTGTAAATAGATAAAGATGCTAACTGTAGTTGGTTTTAATTTTTTAATGGCAATTAGATTAAATAGATAGGTTACAAAAGTGGTGAAAACGATTATAAATAATATTTTTAAAATAATAAGGTTAGATAATGTGTCTATTTGTACTTCTTTTAATTGTTGAATTCCGAATGGTATAACCATAAATAAACCAAAAGTGTACAGCCATTTCGCTAAGTGTAACGGATTATACTTAGTAACTAAATTTTTAACTAAAATTAAATAGAATGCGTAAGATGTTGCATTAATGAAAATTAAAAAATTACCTAATAATGCATTATTACCAGCACCTAAATTTTTACCATAAAGAATTAGTATACTTGCTCCTAAAAGGCCAATAATAACACCTATTATTTTAATTATTACTATTTTTTCTTTTAGAAAAACACTTGCTAAGACAAGCACTAAAATAGGTGTGGTTACCATTATTACAGCGCCACTTATTGGCGTAGTTAAACTTAAACCTTTAAAAAAAGTAAGCATATTTAATGCAACGCCAAAAATTGCAGCAATAAAAATTTTAAGAAAATCTTTTCGTGCTATTTTCTCTTTTTTTATAAAAAAACTAGTTAGCCAGAATAAAATAGTAGCACCAAAAACTCGCAATGTAATAAAACCAAAAGGTTTTATATATTGAGGCATAACATCTTTAGCAACTGTAAAACTGATGCCATATATTACTGCTGTTATTGCAGCAAGTATTAATGCTATTTTTCTTGAAACCAATTTGTTAAATTTAAAAAACCTCAAAAGAAAATTTCTTTTGAGGTTTTACATTATTATTTAAAAGAAATTATTTTTTAGTTTCTGTTTCCTTTTTTTCTTCTACTTTCTTTGTGGTTTCTTTTACCTCTTCTACTTTTTCTTCAGAAGGTTCTACGTAAGAATTATTTAATTCTTTTAAAATATCATACGTAATATCTACTTCTTCATCGCCATACATAACTGACCCATTTAATTCAACTGTACCTAAAATGAATTTATAACCATTGTCTTTTGCATATTTCTTAACAAAATCGTTTACTTTTTTAGATACTTTTTCTAAACTTTTTTGACTTTCGCCTTGCAAAGCATATTGTGCATTTTGCATTTGTTGTTGAATAAAATTATTTTCTTGGTTTAATGCATTCATTTGTTTATTTAATTGTCTTTTAGACATTTTCTTAACTTTTTCATCAAAAGCCGTTTTCATTCTTGTCAAATCTGCCTGCATTTTTGTAGATTTTTCTTTTAAAACTGCTTCTGCTGCTTTAGTACCTTTATAATCTTGAATTAATTTTTCGGTATTTACAAAACCTATTTTTTGAGTACAAGACGTTAATGTTAAAATACTTACAAGTACAATTAGAATTTTCTTCATTTTAATTAGTTTTATTATTTTGATATAAATTTGATGGCAAAAGTAAACTATTATTCATAAATACAAATTGAAAATAACAACAATAATCTTTGCAAAGGTTTACTTTTTAAATTATTTTCTCGCAAAGTCGCTAAGACGCAAAGGTTATTAGGGTTTATAAGGCGCAAATATTTACTTTACAAATATAGACCAAAACTCAAAAATTCTCTTTTTTTTTCTTAGCGTCCTTGCGACTTTGCGAGATTAAAAATCAACTTTAAGTTTATCCTACAACAATAATGTTATCTTTGTTCTATACATTTATAAATAATGAAATTAAAACTATTTTTTTTAATCGTATTATTATTTTTTACAGTTTCTTGTAAGAAATATTTATTTAAGAAAAGTGATGATAATTCACTTACAAAAACAGAAGATGATACTATTAATTATTCTAGTTTAGATGCATATCCGCTATTGCCTGAATGTGTAAATATTACCAATCGTATTTTACAAAAAGATTGTTTTTACAAACAATTAACTAGTAGAATTCAAATAACTTTAAATGAAAATTTAATCGAAATAAATCAAAATTTCCAAGATACTATTTGGGTAAAAATAAATGTAAATTCTTTAGGGAAAACTAGAGTGAAAACCATTATTGTTTCAGATGCAGTTAAAGAATATTTACCAAAATTAGATAGCGTATTATATGTAAGTATTGGAAAATTACCAATTTTAAAGCCTGCTATAAAATTAGGGATACCTGTAACTTCGGAATTCTCGCTACCTATATTACTTCAGAATAATTAGAGTTTTTTACTTAAACCTATTTTTGAATAACATATAATATAAAAAACCTAATTTTACAAAGTGCAAAAATCAGCTTTAGAAATACAAGTACAAACCTTACCAGGTTCACCTGGGGTTTATCAGTATTTTGATAAAGAT
>JAMONN010000188.1 GCA_027065775.1 Flavobacteriaceae bacterium
GCTTAACATTTTCTTTAATTTCAGATATATTTATAAAATCTCGATTATTGAGTAATATTACGCCATCTTTATTGATGTTTATAATTAAAGTATTTCTCCAGGATCGACCACAAACAATATTGTCATATTTTAATTTAGGAGACATTTTTTTTGTAATTCCAAACTCAGTATCAATAGAGGTTATCACAATAAAAAAAATAAGTAATAAAAAGGCAATATCGGCTAATAAACCTGAATTTATTATATGATCTTCTTGTCTCTTCATTTGTAAATTACAACTCAAAAATTATACCAAACACTTAATTAACTTTTTGTGACTATCCAAAAGTTGCGCATAAAAGTAAAGAGTATCTTTTAATTTAATACGGTGAGTTTGTACTGATAAGTGGATTTATTTTTGCAGGAATTAGTTTTTACAGAATTAAAAATTATTCCACATCTATATGTGTAGCATACTTACGCCATTTATCTAAACAATCTAACATGTCTTGTGGTAATTTTGTTTCAAAACGCATAAAATCTTTTGATTTAGGATGTATAAAACCCAATGTTTTTGCGTGCAATGCTTGTCTTGGTAAAACATTAAAACAATTCATCACAAATTGTTTGTATTTTGTAAATGTAGTGCCTTTTAAAACTTTATTTCCGCCATAGCGTTCATCGTTAAAAAGAGTATGACCAATATATTTAAAGTGTGCTCTAATTTGATGTGTTCTACCAGTTTCCAGTTTGCATTCTACTAAAGTTACATACGTAAAACGCTCTAGAACTTTATAATGCGTTACAGCATGTTTTCCGAAATCACCATCAGGAAAAACAGACATTTGCAATCGGTTCTTTAAACTTCTACCAATATTACCCGTAATTGTGCCACTATCTTCCTCTACATTTCCCCAAACTAAAGCGTAATATAAACGCTCTGTAGTTTTTTCGAAAAACTGTTTTGCTAAATAGGTGAGTGCTTCTTCGTTTTTTGCAACTACTAATAAACCACTAGTATCTTTATCAATTCTATGTACTAAACCTGGTCGTTCATTAGAATTTTTTGGTAAATTTTCTACATGATGAATCAAACCGTTTACTAAAGTACCAGAGTAATTACCATGTCCAGGATGTACTACCATTCCTGCTTTTTTATTTACAATTATTACATCGGCATCTTCAAAGATAATATCTATTGGTAAATTTTCAGCAACTAGCAAGTTTTCTGCTGGTGGATGCGCTAGAACAACTCTAACCACATCATGTGCTTTTACTTTATAATTAGACTTTACAGTTGCATCGTTTACTAAAACACCACCATTTTTAATACCTTTTTGTATTTTGCTACGTGTAGCGTTTTCGATAAAATTCATTAAAAATTTATCTACACGTAAAGGTTCTTGGCCTATTGAAGCAACAAATTTATAGTGTTCGTATAAACCGCCATTCTCATCTATATTTTCGTTTTCTTGCATCTTAATTTATCGTATCTTTTATAATTGTTCCTTGATGTCCATTACCTAAAACAAGGTTTATTTTGGAATTTTTAGGTATCATATCACCTTTAGAAATTCTTTTGCCGTTAAAACTTAAACCTCTAACTACATTTTTACCTTTGTCTGGCACATAAGAGAAAGTACCTATTTTAAAACCTAAAGATCTTAATTCAGATTCT
>JAMONN010000189.1 GCA_027065775.1 Flavobacteriaceae bacterium
TAAAATGAATTGGTCTAAATTCACCAACAGACTGAAAACTGATTCTAATTTTCTTTAAAATTTCTTTAGATTTTTGTAAAGATATATTTGCTGGCAATTTAATCAATAAATTTTTAATATATTGATTTCTAACTCTTGCAATAACAGGACTTGTTGGTCCTAAAACATTATCTCTAAACTGATTTCTAAGCGAAGTTGCCAACCATTCGCTACCTCTATTTACTTTATTAAAATCACGATGTTTTAACGTGATTTTTACAGTTCTTAAAAATGGTGGATATTTATATTGATAACGTTCTTCTAACTGTTCTTTATACATAGTTGCATAATCGTTTGTCGTTACTTGTTGCAATATTCTATGAAACGGATTATACGTTTGTATCGCCACTTTACCACGTTTTTTTGCTCTACCAGCACGACCAGAAACTTGCACCATTAACTGAAAACTGCGTTCATGCGCTCTAAAATCGGGAAAATTCAGCATATTATCGGCATTTAAAACACCTACTAAAGATACATTTGCAAAATCTAAACCTTTAGATAACATTTGAGTACCTACTAAAACATCTATCTCTTCTGCTTGAAAAGCGGCAATTATTTTATGATACCCATATTTACCTCTTGTGGTATCCAAATCCATTCTGCCAACTTTTATATCGGGGAAAAGTTCTTGTATTTCTAGTTCTATTTGTTCTGTACCAAAGCCTTTGGTAGATAAAGATGATCCACCACAAGCGCCACAATTTTTAGGCATGGAACGTGAATAATTACAGTAATGGCAGCGTAATTCACTACGGAATTTATGATAGGTTAAACTCACATCACAATTAGGACATTGTGGTGAAATACCACAAGTATTACAGGTTACTATTGGTGCAAAACCTCTTCTATTCTGAAAAATAATAACTTGCTCTTTATTTTCTAATGCTTCTTGAATTAACAATAACATTTTATCTGAAAAATGACCTTTCATTTTCTTTTTTCGGTATTCTTCTTTAATATTTATTAGTTCGGTTTCTGGTAATTGAATATTTCCGAATCTTCGATTTAAAACAACGAAACCATATTTACCTTTTTGTGCATTGTAAAAAGTTTCTATAGATGGTGTTGCAGAACCCAATAATACTTTTGCTTTATGAAAATTTGCCAAAACTATTGCGGCATCTCTTGCGTGATATCTTGGCGCAGGTTCAAATTGCTTATAACTGGTTTCGTGTTCTTCATCAACGATTATTAAGCCCAAATTTGAAAAAGGCAAAAACATAGAAGACCTTGCACCTAAAATTATTTGAGTTTTCTTTTTATTATGCAATAAGTTACGCCATACTTCTACTCTTTCTTGCAAAGAATATTTTGAGTGAAATACCGAAATTTGATCACCAAAATAGACTTTTAATCGTTCTATTAATTGTGTGGTTAATGCAATTTCTGGCAATAAATATAGAACTTGCTTTCCTGTAACTAAAACTTCTTTAATTAATTTTACGTAGATTTCTGTTTTTCCGCTAGAAGTGATTCCGTGTAATAAAGTAACGTCTTTTTCTTTAAACGAATTATTTATTTCTTGATAAGCAGTTTCTTGAAATTCGGTTAGTGGTTTTAATTCTCCTTTTCC
>JAMONN010000190.1 GCA_027065775.1 Flavobacteriaceae bacterium
CTAACCCAAAACCTTAATGAACATATGAATATGCTACAGCAGAATCCAAAACGAGTAAAGAAATATTTTAAACATCAAGATATTAAATATGCAGCTTAATATCGGTATATTGAAGTCGGGTTAATACAAGCGACTATACAAGATTTTTTTATCTTAAAAAAAGAAAATATACTTGTGCTGAGCCTTTCGACAGGCTCAAGATAAACTAAAGCCGAAGTATTCCAATTTATTTATCAGTAATTTTGCTTCCAAATTGGTTTAATCTGATTTTTATAACTTATTCAACTTTTAATTTTCCTGAATTTATTAATGGTACTTGTAATTTAACTACATAAGATAAATGTACTTTTGGTATTATTTTAAACTAAAAACGCCAGATACCATACGTATTTATAGTGATGGCAAAATAAGATACTAATTTTATAGGTTTAGAAGAATTATAAACTTATCTTTGGAAAGAAAAAGAAGAACAGATTAATTGTAAAAAAAGAACAAACCTCAAAAAATTAGAAAAAGATGAGTAGTAAAAAATACGTATTAGACGGCGCATTACTAGAATGTAATATGGGTTATAAACCAGCAAAATTACTAGTAACCGAAAATAAAAAAATAAAAATACAAGGTAAATTTAAAGCCACCGATGCCGATATTCAAGTACCAGCAACCTTTGGCAAATGTAAACTAAAACCAAAAAAAAGCGGTCATTTTCCTTGCATACCAGGCTTACAAAAATGGACAGAAACCTCAAAAAAATTAACCCTAGGTAAAAATAAAAAATTTCTATTTGATTGCTCAAAAACCATGTGTTCTACAGGAGGAATAGTTACAATTAAAGACACCACGCAAGTAGATCTTATGGGAAGTATGCTAGAACAATTTAAAGAACTATCTAGGCTAATACCAGGTCCAATGATGGGTGCTACAAAAGTACCCACAGTAATAGAACAATATTGGATGGACCAAGAAGAATCCGAAAGAATAGAAAAAGCAACATACCAAGAAAAGCCAAAAGTATTTGTAATGACCGAAAATGTAGATGCAGGCGAAACAATAACCATAGAAATAGAAGATAAAGACAAGCAAGACTTTAAAAAAGGAGAAAAAAAACTAAGCCATACAATTACAGTAGGAGCAGATGGCGCAGCAATATTAGAATTAGAAATAAAAAAAGACTGGCAAGAAGTAAAAAGAAACCTAATAATAAAGAAAATACTACTAGCAGGCAGAACCTTTGATGCAGATAAAGAATTAAAAATAACACTAAATAACCCAGAGATATTAGATGCCTATCTAGCTAAAGCAGAAATTGAAAAAAAATATAAAAATTCTAGAAGGCTATACACAGTTGTTTCAGGAGATACAGTAGAAAAAATAGCCAAGAGAGAGAAAATGACAGTAGAAACCCTTATAAAAAATGACCCTAAATTAACCAATGCAAATAAAAATGATATAAAGGTTAACCAAAGGATACTTCTAATGAGTAAAATACTAGAAGGCGAAGAAATCACATTTAAAAGATTAAACAAAGCAAACGTTGGCGATGAAGTATATATTATAGTAAAGACCGAAAATTTTCAAGACAAAAACCTAAAAATTAATAT
>JAMONN010000191.1 GCA_027065775.1 Flavobacteriaceae bacterium
TATAATTCCGTTAATAATTTGGGAAACCAAAAAGAAAGATAGCGACTTTATTGACTATAATGGTAAAGAAGTAATCAATTTTAATTTAAGTTTTTTATTATACACCATAATTTTGGGTGTAAGTTCTGTTCCGTTTTTTATGGGTTCTTTTTTTAGAGCTTTACGTAATAATGTAATTGATTTTGATAATTTAAATATGCATTTCGATTTTGATTCTAATAATCTTTTCGGAATTTTTAGTATCGCTTCATTAATTAGTATTATGACTTTAGGTAAAATTGTTCTTATAATTATGAATGCAATTGCGGCACATAAAGGTGAAAAAGTAAAATACCCATTAACTATAAAATTTATTAAATAAAATAACTAAACCAAACCGTTATGATAAAAATAATAATATTATTAATTCTAAGTATGCTACAAATAATTACAGCAATGTTGTAAAATGAAAATAGTAAAGACGTTTTGTTAAAACGTCTTACAACAAAAGACATTTTGTTAAAACGTCTAAAAAACACAATAAATGAAGTTAGAAAACACAAAAGCGCAAATGCGAAAAGGAATTTTAGAATTCTGTATTCTCACCATATTACAAAGAGGTGATGCATATACATCCGAATTACTAAAAGTTCTAAAAGATGCCAAGTTATTGGTAGTAGAAGGGACGGTTTATCCGTTATTAACAAGATTGAAAAATGGTGGTTTACTCAGTTATCGTTGGGAAGAATCCACTTCTGGTCCACCAAGAAAATATTATGCATTAACCGAAACTGGTCAACTATTTTTAAAAGAATTAGATACCACTTGGACTAGTTTGTCACTTTCTGTAAACACCGTAATAACTAACAAAAAACCAAAAAAATAAAAATTATGAATAAAACAATAAACATAAATTTAGGAGGCGTTTTCTTTCATATAGATGAAACCGCATATAAAAAATTAAAAAATTATTTAGATGCAATCCGTAGATCATTAAGCGATGATCCAAAAGGAAAAGATGAAATACTTACCGATATTGAATCTCGTATTGGCGAAATCTTAGCAGAAAATGTAAAAGATGTAAGGCAAGTAGTAAACGAGCAAGATATTGATGGTATTATGGATGTAATGGGTAAGCCAGAAGATTATATAGGTGATGAAGAATTCTTCGATGAACACACAAGTTCTTCGTCTTCTAGCAGAAAATCTAAAAAGTTATATAGAGATACTAATGATAAATTTTTAGGTGGTGTTTCTTCTGGTCTAGCTCATTATTTTGGTATGGATACTATTTGGGTTAGATTAATTTGGTTAGTATTATTCTTTAGTGGCGGTATTGGTGGTTTAGTATACATTGTTTTATGGATATTATTGCCAGAAGCAAATTCGACTTCAGAAAAATTAGAAATGGAAGGCGAAGCAGTAAATATTTCGAATATTGAAAAAAAAATTAGAGAAGAATTTACGAACGCTTCACAAGTATTAAAAGATGGTATTGATGATGTCTCAGAACATATAAAAAAAAAGAATTATCAGAGTAAAGTAAAATCTGGTTCTCAAGAAATAGTGAGTTTGTTTGGTAGAATTTTCTCCACATTTTTTAATATTTTTGGTAAGTTTATTGGTGCACTTTTAATATTCGTTGCAGGAATTACTATTGTAAGTTTATTATTTGGTTTGCTATTTTCTAGTAGTGTTGGTATTTTTGGTATTGAAGGTGATTTCTTTCAATTACCAATCGAAGATCCAATTTTACCATTATGGTTAATCGCTATTTTTGCTATTTTAGCAATCGTAATTCCTTTTATAGCACTGTTTATGTTAGGTTTGCGAATATTATCTTCTAGCGTTAAATCATTTTCAAGAACCACCAAACTTAGCCTGTTAGGTATTTGGTTAATCTCATTAGTAGCGCTTGCATTTATAACCGTAAATAATGGTGTTAATTATGCTAATAATGGTTTTGTTGTTAAAAAACATATGATTAATATAAATAATTCAGACGTTTTAAATATTAAAATTATCAAAGAAGAAGATGTAGATTATAACATCATAAACAATGATAAATATATTGAAATAGATGGTAAAAATATGCAATTTAGCGAAGATGTAAATTTAAATTTCAAAGAGTCTACAGATGGTACAATGTATTTAAAAGTATATAAAAAATCTACAGGTAGATCTAAAAAACTAGCGCAAAAAAACGCCGAAAAACTGATTTATAATTTTGATTTAAAAGATAATAATTTACTTTTAGATGCAGGTTTTATGACAGAATTTTCTAATCGTTTTGGTAATAAAAAAGTGAATTTAGTATTATATCTTCCTAAAGGGAAAAAGATTTACTTAGATAAAACATTAAAAGATGAATTTTATGGTTCTTATAATTCTTACATTGTAAAAGATAATGACAATATGGAACATCATTTTTTACAAAACGAAGATACTTTGGATTGTACCGATTGTCCTAAGGAAGAAACAGAAGAAGACGATATAAAGTCAATTAAATTAAAAATTAATGACGATGGAATTGATTTAAAAATAGAGAAAAATAATAAAAAACAAGAAACTGAAATTAAAAAAGACACTATAATTAAGAAAATCAAATCCATTAAAATTAATAAGCACGTTTCTGAAACAGAAAACGGTTTAGAAATAAATTAAATCTTTAAAAAACAAATACCTTAAAAAAAGTAAAGACGTTTTGTCAAAACGTCTTTACTTTTTATTGTTTCCAAACATTAAGATTTTCTCTATTTTTTTAGTGTGATATACTTTATTCAATTTCATCAAAAAATTCTTTTAAAGTAATTTGATGAGCGTCTAAAACCCTTAAAAAAGTTCTAATGGTAAAGTTTGTGCCTTTTTCCATGCGCCAATACTGAACTCTAGGGATTTCATTATCCCAAGCGAAGTTTTCATAACTAGAATAACCTTTTTCTATTCGTAATTTTTTTAGTCTTACGCCAATATTTGTAACTCTTTTATCCATTAAATAAATATTAGTGCAATATTCATTTTATCATTTCATATAAATTACCTCATATTTTATGTTTCATATATGAAATATATTTTATAGATTAGCGTTCTTTTAAATCAAAAGAAAATAGTTGGGGAACTAAATCATGTTATGAAACAAATATTTCCAAAAGAAATAATTGATAGTACTATTGAAGTACATCGATTTAAAAACACTGTTAAAAGTAAATTTATTTACACCATAATACTCTTAAGTATTGTGACTGTATTTATTGCTATGCCTTTTATTTATCTTGATATATATTCTACTGCAAGAGGTATTATTAAACCAAAAAAAGAACGCAACAAAATTTTCTCATTATTTTCAGGTAAAATTGATTCCATTTTTATTAAACAAAATCAGTTTGTTAATAAAGGAGATACTTTAATTATAATAAATAATGCCATTGGCAAAGAACGTAAACATCTATTAACCGAACAATTAGAAGATAGTAAGCTATTTATCAAAGATTTAACATATTTATTAAATGTTAAGAAGATACGGTCTAAAAAAATTGAATCTTATAAATATAAAAAGGAACATATAGAATACGAACAAAAAATTAAAGGTTTAAGAACACGTTATTATAAAGCAAAAAGAGATCTTACAAGGCAAGATAAATTATACAAAAAAGATGTTATTGCTAAAGTAGAACATGAAAACAGCAAATATGCTTTTGATTTAACCGTAAATGAATTAAACCAATTTAAAAAACAGCAAAAAAATAGTTGGCAAGCCAGTTTAACCCAACTTGAAAATCAAATAAAAGAATTTGATAGTAATTTAATACAGTTTGAAAAGGAGAATGAAAATTACATTATTACTGCACCAATAAGTGGAACAATCCAAAATTTAATAGGATTAGAAAATGGTAGTTTTATAAATGGAGGAAACCCAATAGCCGAAATTTCACCAGAAACCGATTTAATTGCTGAATGTTTTATATCGCCAAGTGATATAGGTTTATTAAAAATACATAGTAATGTGAAATTTCAAATAGATGCTTTTAATTATAACCAATGGGGAATGGCATCAGGCATTATTATAGACATTGGTAAAGACATTACACTAATAGAACAAAGACCAATGTTTAAAGTAGTTTGCAAAATAAAACAAGAACATTTAAGTCTTAAAAACGGATTTAAAGGTAACCTAAAAAAAGGAATGACTTTTAATGCTCGATTTTTTATTATTAGACGTTCTGCTTTCGATTTATTGTATGATAAAATAGATGATTGGTTTGTGCCTAATGGTTAAAATGGAACGCAGATGACACGGATTTTGGGGTTTGGTTTCCCGTTGATTTCACTGATTTTCGCAGAATTTGAATGAATAAATTAGGTAAATTAAAAACGAATGTCATTCCGACAGAGCGACCAAAGGAGCGACGAGGAATCTCAATTAAAGAATAAACATTAATTAATGTCAAAAATTGCTATAAAACAACACGATATTACTGATTGCGGTGCAGCTTGTCTCACATCAATATCTGCACACTATAAATTAGAAATACCAATTGCACGTATAAGGCAATATGCTAGTACAGATAAAAAAGGCACGAATGTTTTAGGTTTATTAGAAGCAGCACAAAAATTAGGTTTTGAAGCCAAAGGAGTAAAAGGCGATTTAGAGAGTTTGTCTAAAATACCAAAACCTGCTATTGCTCATATTATTGTAAGAGAACGCTTACATCATTATGTGGTTATTTATAAAGTTACCAAAACCCATATTACTATTATGGATCCTGGCATGGGTAAAATGCGTAAAAAAACCATTGCCCAATTTGAAAAAGAATGGACAGGCGTTTTAGTTATTTTATTACCAAATGAGAGTTTTAAAAAAGGAAATGAAAAAGTATCTGTTTTAAAACGATTTTGGTTTTTGTTAAAGCCTCATAAATATGTATTAATACAAGCACTTGTTGGTTCAATTATTACAACATTATTAGGTTTGTCTACTTCTATTTATATACAAAAAATAACTGATCATGTTTTGGTTGGCGGAGATACTAAATTGCTCAACTTATTGAGTATTATAATGATACCTCTAATACTCATACAAATACTTTTAAATGTTTTTACAGATATTTTTTTAATAAAAACAGGTATGCAAATAGATGCTAGGTTGATTTTAGGGTATTACAAACACTTATTAAAATTGCCACAACAATTTTTTGATACGATGCGTGTTGGTGAAATTATTTCTAGAATTGGTGATGCTGTAAAAATTAGAGTTTTTATTAATAGTACATCTTTAAGTTTAATGGTTAATTTTTTTACGGTAATTTTTTCATTCATATTAATGTTTAGTTATTATTGGAAACTTGCTATGATTATGTTGGCTATTCTGCCATTGTATTTAATCATCTATTTAATAACAAATAAATTAAACAAAAAGACAGAGCGTACTGTAATGGAACGTTCAGCAGAATTAGAATCGCAAT
Source organism: Flavobacteriaceae bacterium (assembly GCA_027065775.1). Classification (GTDB taxonomy): domain Bacteria; phylum Bacteroidota; class Bacteroidia; order Flavobacteriales; family Flavobacteriaceae; genus S010-17. The sequence continues at coordinate 5,442 of JAMONN010000191.1, forward strand.
TAGTAGAATCTTTAAATGCAGTTGGTACTATAAAACGTTTTGGTTTAGAAGATTATGCTAATATAAAAACTGAAACACGTTTTATTAAATTATTACAGATAGGTTTAACATCTGCATATAATGGTATTTTCACAGGAACAAGTATTGGTACAATAACTCAAATTTTTACAATAATACTTTTATGGGCAGGAACTTATTTTGTTATCGGTCAAGAAATAACCCCTGGAGAGTTAATGTCTTTTTATGCTATTATTGGTTATTTTACAAGTCCAATTGCAAACTTAATTGGTGCAAACAAAAGCATACAAAATGCACTTATTGCCGCTGACCGTTTGTTTGAAATTATGGATTTAGAACGAGAAGAAACAGATAATAAATTTAAGTTAAACGCAGATAAGATTGGTGATATTAATTTTAAAAATGTAAATTTTAAATATGGTTCTCGTGTTAATGTATTTAACGATTTTAATTTAAACATTAAAAAAGGAAAAATTACTGCCATTATTGGCGAAAGTGGTTCTGGTAAATCGACTTTAATATCCTTATTGCAAAATATTTACCCAATACAAAGTGGCAGTATAACCATTGGTGATGTCGATTTACAATATATAGAAAACAAAAGTTTGCGAAATTTAGTGAGTGTTGTGCCACAAAAAATTGATTTGTTTGCGGGTAATGTAATTGATAATATTGCTGTTGGTGAATTTCAACCCAATATGGAACGTATTTTAGATATTTGTAAAAGCATTGGTATACTTGAATTTATAGAAACCTTGCCAAACAGTTTTAATACCTATTTAGGAGAAAACGGAGCAACACTTTCTGGCGGACAAAAACAACGGATTGCCATTGCAAGAGCCTTGTACAAAGAACCTGAAATTTTAGTGTTAGATGAAGCAACCTCTTCTTTAGACACCACATCTGAAAATTACATACAGCGTAGTATCTCTAATTTAAGAGAAAACAACAAAACTATTATTGTAATTGCGCATAGGTTAAGTACCGTTGTACATGCAGATACTATTGTAGTTTTAGATAAAGGCAAAGTTATAGAACAAGGCAGTCATTTAGATTTATACGAACAAAAAGGACATTATTATAATTTATGGGAACAACAAACTATACATTAATTTTTTCTGTCGATTTTTAGAGAATAGATTTTATAATTTTGTAAAAAAAACTTTGAAAGTCTGTAAATAACAAATTAATTAAAATAAAACTATGAAAACACTAAAACAAATACAACGCTTGCAAAAAGCACACAAACTAATTAAACAAGAAAATACAGGTACGCCAAAAGAGTTTTCTTTAAAATTAAATATTAGCGAACGAGAAATCTATAATATTTTAAGTCATTTAAAAGAAATAGAGGCACCATTAAATTTTAATCGAAAAGCAAACACCTATTATTATACAGATGATTTTGATTTATTAGTAAATATATCTGTAAAAGTTATGCTTAATGAAGAATTAAAAACAGTATATGCTGGTACAACTATTTTAAAAGAAAACTTTCTTACTGCAAGGTTTATGCAGTGAGCGAATCTATATTTGGGGTATCAAAAATAAAATGCTATGACGTGGTATTAAAAGTTGTTAGACGTAATAACTTATTTTGATAAGTCATTGTAAAATAGTTTTGCAAGACAAATAATATTTTTAACTTGTTTACGTTTTAATACTACGTAAACACAAAATTTTTAAATTATGAAAAATTTATTAAATTATGGTGTTCAAGAAATGAATACTGAGGAAAAAGTGAATGTTGTTGGTGGTTATACTAGAACAAGGTATAGAACAGTTGGCGGAGTTACTTATCAAATTGTAGATTATTTTAATGCTGGTGATGAAGGTAATGGTATAGGACCATATCAAACTTATTATTATGTAAATGGTCGCAGAATTAATAAACCAAATGGTTTAGGTATTAATGGAGGAGCGTCATCATTATAGATTTATATTTACTCTATAAAAAAAAATGTTTTTTTTATAGAGTAAATTCCTCAAAGAAATTACGTTACTTTTTAATTTTTTAATATGTTTAAATTATTATTTTTAATATTTCCATTAGTCATATTTAGTCAAATAGAAATTAATGTATCTTTCAATAAAACTTCAATTATTTATAATGAAGGTTCTCAAAAATTAGATACTTTAAATGTGTTATATGCAAATATTAAAACTAAATATGGTAAATTTACACTGCAACTAATTGATTGTAATAAAAACAATATTTATAATGACTATGGGAATAAAAATGAATATATTCCATATACAAAATTAATATCACAGAGACCTGATGGTCTTTTTATATCTGAATATAAAAACCCAGTTACTCATAAATTATTTGATGGTAG
>JAMONN010000192.1 GCA_027065775.1 Flavobacteriaceae bacterium
TCAATACCAAAAGACATTCAATTAAAATTATCTTTTATTTAATGAACCGCCGTATACGAGAACCGTACGTACGGTGGTGTGAGAGGCGCACTCTGGCTTTAATGGTCAGAGCCGTCTACTCGATTATATGCCGTTTTATATTTTAAATAACTTGTCAGATTCTGATAATCTTAATATTATTTGTTTTTCAATACTTAAATCAGAAGGGATTTTATCTCTAACTATTGGTAATATAAATTGGCAGTTAATAGAATTTGCTAAATCAATTAAAATAGTGCTTAATTGATTATCGTGCATATTTTCTAATTGGTCGTGCATAATGAAATGTAGTAACTTTATTTCAATTTCTTCGGCAAAACGAATATAGGCAAAATCAAACGCTGCTATTTGCCCTTTCTTCTTTCCAGTACTTGGATTACCTTCAATATTTGTAACAATCAAATCATATCCTTTCTCATTTTTTTGAGTACTTAATAAATATTCTTCTCCATATAATTTATTAGAAATTTTAGTAAAATACTTATTAAATAAGGTTACCCTTTTTTGAATTAAATCGTCTTTTGAGTTAATGTTAGAATTAATAGTTTCTAATTCATCAGTAATTCGTTCAAGTTTTTCATTAGATGTTATCCAATATTTCGTTCTTTCTTCAAGATTCCCTTTTCTTTCAAATTGATTATTCAATTCTATTAAAATATCATCATATGCTTCACTGTAATCTGACGCACTTATGAACTCTGAGAGTTTTCTCTCTTCACCTCTTAATTGAGTAATTTGATTTGTTATAGAGAATAATTGGTCATTAACGGAAGGTAATTCTTTAACTATATATTTTATTTTTTCATCAATTAAATCATTATGAAATTGTACTGTTTCCTTAAATGAAACTTGTAAATTTGGAACTAATTTAGATGCTTTATTATATAGAGACTCGATTTGATTTACATCAATGTTTGATTTTTCTTTTTCCAAATCTTCTTTACTTTCTAAAATTAATTCTCTTCTCATATTAAGCCTACTAAATTCTGTAGAAAGTTTAGATAGATTTAATTTTACGATATTCAACTCTTCAATTTGAACTTCAAATTTTTCATTGAAATTATAATTAGATTTAATTTGCTGGAATTCTTTAATTTTAGAATTAACCAATTCTAATTGTTGTTCTATTAATGAAAGTTCGCCTTCCTTTTTTAATCTTTTACGAAAACTATCCTCTCTTGTTTTTTCTTTTACTAGTAATTCTTTTTGATTATGTGTGTCTGTGTTAATTCCCAACCAAAATAGAAACAAAGCCTCATACTCTTCAATTTTCGTATATGGGTTTAATACTTTTACAATGTTTATTAATTTATTTTTTTCATCTCGAATATTTTTTGAAATAATTTGTTTGAATGTTGGTTTCTCAACAGTAGTTTCAAAAATTAATTCTTTTAATTTCAAATCAAATTCCTTGTCATTTGTTATACTCTCGCCATTGATTTGTTGAATTTTTTTACTATACTTCAAGAAATTTTTCTTGATGATTACAGATTCTTTCGGAAAGTCTAAATCATCAACTAGGATTAAAGTAATGATTATGTTTTCACCAAATAAAAAATCTTTTATTGTACTGTTTTCTTGCCCCTTAAATTCTGAATCTTGATAAATATTTTTACCACTTGAACCTAAACAGAAATCTACAAGTCTCAAAACAGTTGTTTTTCCAACATTATTCCCTGTAGATTTTTTGTTATTTTCGATAGTTTCATCAACAATTAAATTTAGTCCGTTACTAAATTTAATTGAACGGATTTTTCCTAATGTATTTTCTATTTTAAGTTCGTTTAAAAACATTTTTTTATTTTTCCATTCTCTCCTTTATTGATTAATCCTAATATAAATAGCCAATCAAGCGTTAGAGAATATAAATTTATTGTTATTTCTTGCTTTTTATTAAATAATCGATAAAGTTCTATATAATCAATTTCGTTCTTTTTTTTGGTTGAAAGAACATCAATAAGAATTCCTCCCAAGTAGTATAAGTCTCTTTCAGGATTTACATTGTTGTCTACAATCATATCTTAAACTGCTTTGGTGGTTCTTCTAAAATATTACATCTCATAAATGCGTCTACAATTACTATCATTAAACTGAATTCAATTGTTTCTTTGTCAAATTCATTTATTTTATTTGGTGCATTTTCGATGATTTTCCAAATTTTTTCAATCACTTTGTCAATAATACTATCTGCATTTTTTTTAATATCCTCCATTTGTGGATATTCCTTTTTGATATTATGGTATAACATCTTTATGTTGTGTAAAACTAGTACTTTTTTAGTAGAACCCTCTTTTTCTATTTCTTCATATATTTTATTAAGTTTGCCTTGATATGGTGCAAACTCTCGTATTATTGATTCATACCTAATAATGTTATTGTATAATATTTTTTCATCAGGATTTGGAGCGTTAATTGCTTCAGGTAAATCTAGTACTTCATCCATTTTTAATCCAATTAAATTGATTACTTTGTTTAATGCTAAAGGATGTCGTGATAATAAATTCTTGCTAGATAATAATTCTATAATTTTTTTTTCGTGTTTTGCTTTCCAATTTTTTAAAAGTGTTACAGGATATTTTTTTTCATTTTCTTTATTATCAATTATTACGTGATGTTCATCACATAGCAGAATTAGATTGTCAAATGACCTTCTGTCATCATCAGTCATTGAGTTATCGAAGCGCGGACCTTCTTTGCTTGCTGCTGCAATGTGACAAATTTTACTCACTATTGATATTCCGTCTTCTGCTATTAATTTTTTTTTACAATTTGGATTAGAACATTCATTTCCAGAAAGAGTATCTAACCTTCTAACTGTAGAGGGCTTATATTGTCTAGATTTATCTTTCTGTTTTTTTAATGCCATTTTTTTTGATAATTTAATCACAAATCTAATGTTTTTTTTAGTTTACTATTGAATTCAGGACTGTTTTTTTAATGGCATATAACACTTCAATATAAAATCGTTTTAATGTTTTATATTTAATGTTCTGTAAAGTTAGGTTAAAAATTTGATAAAATCAAGAAATGCTTATAATTGCAAAAAACAAACTTACTTTACTTTATTCATCACCACTACATCTTTTTGTTTAGCATATTCATAGCCTTGATGCCACCATTTTGCCATTAAGTTTTTATTGAATATTAAAGAATTTGTGGTTAAAACTGTTGGCGTATAATATAAATTTAGTTTTACGCCTCTATGTTTTGCTTCTAGTTTACCAATGTGTACATTTTGGGTTTCAATTTGATCTAACATAAATTCAAAAACAGTAGATAATAATGAAAACGGATTTTTAGACGGCAATCTGCTTAAATGTTCAACTTCAGTTTCTAAAATGATAACATCTACTTCGGTTGCGCCATTTAAAATTGCTTCTTTAATCGGCACTAAAGCACCAAAACCACCATCGGCATATTCGCAGTTATTTTTATTTAACAAACTCATAAATGGCACATAATTACATGAACCCCAAATCCAATCACAAAAATCGTTATACGAATTATCGTTTATAGATTTATATTCTACTCTGTTTTCGGTTAAATTAGAAACCGTTACAATAACCTCTTTATCTGATTCTTTTACCGTTTCAAAATCTTTAGGACTAATTTTTTTCTTTATGAATTTTCGTAAATTTTTACTTTCACCAAAGGTTTTTCTACCATTAATAAAATTCCATAATGTATTTATGTGTTTAATCCCGATAACTTGTACGCCATGCACTTTTTTTACAAAAAACGGATTATTACTAAATATAGTACGCTGTTTGATGTTAGAATACAGTTCTTGTAATTCATCTATTTTTTCTAAAGCTAAATGAATAACCATTAAACTACCTGTAGAAGTACCAATAATAATATCGTAATCTTGTTTTTTATCTTGAATTAAGTATTTAGCAACGCCTCCAGCAAAAGCACCTTTACTGCCGCCACCAGAAATTACTAATGCTTTTTTATTCTTTTTTTTAGTTGTCAATTTATTTCTTAATTTTGTTGTAAATCTACAACCATTTTATTCTTTTAAAAAATGAAATATAAATTACCACTAATACTACTTTTAATAATCGCTTTTTCTTGTAAAAAAGAAGTTAAACAAAGTGTTTACAAACCAAGAACTATAAAAAGTATTAATCTTCAGAAGTTTGATCATCAAAAATTCGGGTTAAAAACAATGAATAGTATTCGTGCTATTGAAATAATAGATAGCACTGCTTATTTTATCGCTCAAGGCGGAAAAATTTACGCATTCTACACCAATGGAAATTTTTTAATTACACCTAATGATTTTTTTGGAGAAATACAACCAAACTTTAGAGCGTCTGGACATTCCGAAAATAAATTATATGCTTTAAGTATAGAGAGTCCTGCACTTTTGTATCAAATTAAAACAGATAAAAAGGAAGGTTTAAAAAATGCTAAGTTAGTTTATAAAGAAGAAGGCAAAAAAGTATTTTACGATGCTATGGCATTTTTTGATGCTCAAAATGGTATTGCAATTGGTGATCCAACCGAAGATTGTTTATCTATTATTTTAACAACTAATGGTGGTAATTCTTGGGAAAAAATAGCATGCGAAAATTTACCAAAATTAATAGAAGGCGAAGCGGTTTTTGCTGCAAGTAATACAAATATTGCTATTATTGACAATAATGCATGGTTGATTACTGGCGGAAAACAATCTAGAGTTTTACATACTTCCGACAAAGGAAAAACTTGGGATATTACTTCTACGCCATTATTGTATGGTACTGAAAGTACTGGCGGTTATTCTATTGCTTTTAGTGATGCAAAAAACGGAATTATTTGTGGTGGTGATTATACAAAAAAAGAAGGCAATCAAAAAAATAAAGTAATCACTAAAGATGGCGGAAAAACATGGCAATTAGTAGCAAACGGAAAAACACCTGGTTATATTAGTTGTGTGCAATATGTACCAAATACAGACGGAAAAGAAGTTTTTGCTGTTTCAACCGAAGGTATTTACTTTTCTAACGATAGTGGAAACTCTTGGTTAAAAGTAAATAACGAAGGTTATTTTGCTATAAAATTTGTAAATAAAAATAATGCATGGTTAGCAGGAAATGGTAAAATTGCTAAAATGAAATTGGAGTAATTTTATCATAATAATTTAGGGTTTCACTTAAAGTGAAACCCTAAATATATAAATCAATAAAACTTAAAGGTGATTTTATTATTCATTTTCTAATGCTTTTTTTACGATAGCTTCGGGTAATTGTTTCTTTGCTTTTGCGCCTAACTTTTTAATGTTTTCTACTCTTTTAATAAGGTTGCCACTACCTTCAAAGAGTTTATTCATAGCGCCTTTGTATTCTTTTTTTGCATCGTCCATTTTTTTACCAACCTTAGTTAAGTCGTTCATTAGCCCATCAAATTTATCATAAAGTGCGCCAGCTTGTTTGGCAATTTCTAGGGCATTTTGCTGTTGTTTTTCATTATTCCACATAGAATCTATAGTACGTAATGTGGCTAATAGAGTAGTTGGTGTTACAATAATAATGTTTTTCTCAAATGCTTTGTTATATATTTGATTATCATGATTTATGGCAACTGCAAATGCAGGTTCAATTGGTACAAAAAGCAGTACAAAATCTGGAGATTCTATTTCGTATAAATCTTCATATTTTTTATCACTTAATTGTTGTATGTGTCTGTTTAATGATAAAATATGCTCTTTTAAAAATGTTACTTTTTGGTTTTCATCTTCTGAATTCACAAATTTTTCATAAGCAGTTAAGGAAACTTTAGAATCGATAATCATTTTTTTATTGTCTGGTAAATGAATGATTACATCTGGTCTTAAGCGTCTATTTTCAGTACCTTCTATAGTAAAACTTTTTTCTAGTTCGTATTCACGACCTTTTTCTAAACCTGATTTTTCTAAAACACGTTCTAAAATTAATTCCCCCCAATTACCTTGTGTTTTGCTATCGCCTTTTAATGCTTTGGTTAAATTAGTTGCTTCGGTACTTATTTTAATATTTTGCTCGTTTAAAAATTTTAATTGTTCACCAAGTTTAATATGTCGTTCTGTATTTTCTTTATTTGAAATTTCTACTTTACGTTCAAAAATTTGAATTTTTTCTTGTAACGGATTTAATATTTGCTTTAAATTTTCTTTATTTTGCTGGGTAAATTTACTCGATTTTTCTTCTAATATTTTATTGGCAAGGTTTTCAAATTCTATAGTAAATTTCTTTTGAAGATTTTCAACTTCTTTTTTATTTTCGGATAGTTTAAGATTTAAATTATTTTTTTCCACTTTTAAAGTGTTATATGAAATATTAATATTTTCTTTTTCATTACGTATTACATCTTTCTCCTTTCTTAAGGAATCAATTTGTTTGTTGAATTCATTTTTTTCTTCAATTAAAAGGTTTTTATTTTCTTCTAATTGTTGTAGCGATTGATTATTCCTTTCCGTTAAGGCAGAAGTTTCTTTTTCGAATTTAAGTTTACTAAATAAATAGGCGATAAGAAACCCTATTATTAAGGCAACAAAACCGATTAAAAAATAAATTATAGATGTAGACATTTAGGTACTAATTAAGGATTAAAATATAAAGATTCTTAATCATTCAAATTTATAAAATTAATCTGAGTTTGAGACTATTTTATTGTGGGTTATTATTTATAATTAATCACTTTGTTTTCTTTTTCCCGCAGATTTTGCAGATTTTCGCAGAAATTAAGCACATAAAATTCTGCAAAAATCTGCGAAATCTACGGGAAACATTATATATAACTTAATTAATGCGGTTCTAGTTTAATATGACGTTGTTTTTTTTATTTAACCACAAAGAACACCAAGAAAACACAAGGTTCACAAAGTTGTACGGTATATTTTCTTTGTGCCCTTTGTGTAAACCATTGTGAACCTTGTGGTTAATCTTTCCTACGTTATACTAAACTAGAACCATTAATGCTTACAATTTTTTAGCACCTTTAACCTTCTGTTTTAAAAGAGCAATATCAATAACTTCTGTCATTTCGTTTACATAATGAAACGTAAGACCTTTTAGGTATTTTTGATTAATTTCATCGATATCTTTTTTGTTTTCAGCACAAAGAATTATTTCACCTAAATTCGCACGTTTTGCAGCCAGTATTTTTTCTTTTAATCCACCAACTGGCAAGACTTTACCTCTTAAAGTGATTTCACCTGTCATGGCAATTTTAGATTTTACTTTGCGCTGCGTAAAACTAGAAACTAACGAAGTTAACATTGCAATACCAGCACTTGGACCATCTTTTGGCGTTGCGCCTTCTGGTACGTGAATGTGAACTTTGTTGTCTGTTAAAGTTTTTTCATTTATACCAAATTGATCTGCATTTGCACTTATATATTCCATTGCAATGGTAGCAGATTCTTTCATGACTTTACCTAGATTACCTGTTAAAGTCAATCCTTTTCCTTTAGAAATAATAGATTCAATAAATAAAATATCGCCACCAACTTGTGTCCAAGCTAAACCTGTAACTACACCTGCAACATTATTGTTTTCATATTTGCTACGTTCTAAACGTGCAATGCCTAATATTTTTTCTAAATCTTCTGATTTTATTGTACTGTCATATTCTTCTTCCATCACAATACATTTTGCAATGTAACGTACTGTTTTTGCTAACATTTTATCTAGACCTCTAACGCCAGATTCTCTAGTATAACCAACAATAATTTGTTCGAGTACTTTTTTACTAATGCTAATATCTTTCGGTTTTAAACCGTGATTTTCA
>JAMONN010000193.1 GCA_027065775.1 Flavobacteriaceae bacterium
CGCCTTTATCTTTTTTGTCGTCTTTCTTATCTTTATCCTTGTCTTTTTTGTCTTTATCCTTATCCTTGTTTTTATCTTTATTCTTATCGTCTTTCTTATCTTTATTTTCTTGGTCTTTTAGTAGTTTTTGTGCTACGGCTAAATTATAGCGTGTTTCATCATCATTCGGATTTTTTCTAAGCGAATTTTTATATGCCGCAACTGCTGGTCCATATTGTTTTTCTTTCATAGCAATATTACCTAAATTATGTTCGCTATCTGCTTTTACAAAATCATCTTTAGTTAATTTACTCGCTAATTCGTATTGTGTTTTTGCTTCCTTTTCTTTATTCTGAAGATATAAAGTGTTCCCATAATTATAATTTGCTTTATCATAATTTGGGTTTAATGCTATTGCTTTTTTATACGATTTTTCGGCATCGGTATATAGACCTTTATTAAAAAAACTATTTCCTTTACGGATTTCGTTTTTAACTTCTGTAGTTAATTCTTCTACTTTTTTTCCGTTAACGGAAGGTTTTTCTTTTTGAGAGAAAATAGTAGTTGTGAAACTAATTAATATGTATAGTAGTATGTTTTTCATTTTATTGTTTTTAACCGCAAAGGTCGCAAGGTTTTCGCAAAGGTCGCAAGGTTTGAAATTTTGCGACCTTTGCGTTTTTTCTTAGCGTTCTTTGCGGTTAGACTCATTAAACAAATTCAATCGTTGTATCCATTTTGTTTTTTTATCGAATAGAAATAAATCTAGTATTAAAAACAGCAATCCTAAACCTATAAACCATTGAAATTGATCTTTATAATCTGAAAATTTCTTAGTGTCAAATGCTTTTTTATCTGCGTTATTTAACAACTTAGCAATAAAATCTACTGTGTTTTTTGTGTTACTTCCGTAAAGATATTTGCCGTTTCCGTCGGTTGCAATTTCTTTTAAAATATCATCATGTAATTGTGTTATAACGGTTTCGCCTTTTCTATCTTTTTTATAACCCGTTAAACTATTGCCAATTTTCATTGGTATTGGTCCGCCTTTTGTAGTTCCGACACCAACAGTATAGACTTTAATACCTTCTTTTGTTAATTCGCTTGTTATGGTAGTATTTTCTTCGTTATGATCTTCACCATCCGATATTAAAAATAAAAATCTGTTAGTTTGCTCGTCATTATCATAATATGTTTTTGCCAAAACTAAAGCTTCATTTATTGCGGTACCTTGACTGGAAACCATATCAGGACTAGCATTTTGCAAGAACATTTTTGCTGCTGCTTGATCTGTTGTAATTGGCAATAACGGATATGCATTACCTGCATAAATGATAATACCAACGCGATCGCTACCTAATTTATCTATTACTTTAGAAATGATTTGTTTTGATTTTGCTAATCTGCTAGGTGCAATATCTTCACATAACATACTTTTGGAAACGTCTAAAGCAAAAACCACATCGACTCCTTCGCGATTTACGGTTTTTAGTTTTGTTCCCATTTTAGGATTTACTAATGCTATAATTAAAAAAGAAAGTCCTAATGCAATAAAAATTATTTTTAAAACGGATTTAAAAGTTGATTTTTCTGGACTAAGTTTTTCTAATAATCTTTTATCTGCAAAGTTTTTTTGTTTTCTTTTTTTCCACAGAAAAACGATTGCATATGCAAATAATAATATTGCTATTGCAATGAAATAAGTGAAATATGTTTTTTCTTCTAGTTGGTACATTTTTAATATTATTTAACCGCAAAGGTCGCCAAGTTTTCGCAAAGGTCGCAAGGGTTATTTTTTATGGTCGCTAAGTTTTTCTTTCTAAAGAAAGAAGTTATAAATTATTTACTACTCTTTTTATTCCGCTTTTTATTAATGTGACATTAAAGTTTATTAGCATTCCTAGTTTACAATTTGATAATTTTAAATAAGTTAATACTTGTGCTAAATGAATGTCATTTAATGACTCAACTGATTTTAATTCTATTATTACTTTATTTTCTATAATTAAATCTAATCTATATCCGATATCTAATTTTACTTCTTCATAAACTAAAGGCAATGCTTTCTGTTTCTCAACTTTTAAGTTTGTTTTCTTTAACTCATAGAACAAACATTCTTCATAAGCACTTTCTAATAAACCAGGACCAAGAACTCTATGCACCTTTAAAGCACAATCAAATATTATTTTAGAAATTTCATTTTCTGTCATATCTATTCTTGTTTTAACCGCAAGGAACGCAAAGTTTTCGCAAGGTTTTTTTTACAATATTTATTCTTTCTTGAAGGAAAATTTATAACTTATTTGTATTCTGTTTTTTATTAATAATCATTTAATTTTTTTTTGCGTTCCTTGCGAAACCTTAGCGAACCTTGCGGTTAAACATTTATATAAAACTTCTGAAAACCGTAAACCTCAACAACATTTCAAACAGAATTAAAAATCCTGCTAATAAGATAAAAGGTCTAAACATTTCTTCGAAATTGGTATATTTTATTTCTTCTATTTTTGTTTTTTCTAGTTTGTTTATTTCATCATAAATTTTTGATAATTTTCGATTATTTGTTGCTCTAAAATATTTTCCTTCGGTTTCTTTGGCTATATATTTTAATAATGCTTCGTCGATTTCTACAGGTACACTTCTGTAAATTAATTTACCATTCATGTCTTTTGCAACTGGCATTTGTGCTGTTCCGTTTGTTCCTAAACCTATGGTGTACACTTTTATACCAATAGATTTTGCTAATTCGGTTGCCGTTTTTGGATCTATAGAACCTGAATTATTTACGCCATCAGTCAATAATATAATTACTTTTGATTTTGCTTTAGAATCTTTTAATCTGTTTACCGCAGAACCTAATCCCATGCCAATGGCTGTTCCGCCATCTAATTGTCCCCATTTTAAACTTCGTATGGTATTTCTAACAATCCGTTTATCACTAGTAATAGGAGTTTGTGTAAAACTTTCGCCTGCATAAACTACTATACCGATACGGTCATTAGGTCGTTTGGTAATAAAATCACCAGCAACTTTTTTTAAAGCTTCTAATCGGTTAGGTTTTAAATCTTTTGCCAACATACTTGCCGAAACATCTATTGCCATTACAATATCAATACCTTTATTTGTTTTGGTTTTTGTAGTAACTTCTTTAGTTCTTGGTCTTGCTAAAGCAACAATTAACGAACCAATTGCTACCAATCTTAATAAATATAATAGTGGTTTTATTCTGGAAAGTAAACTAGGTTTTAAACCTTCTGTATTCGAAAATAATAATGAAGCTGTATCTTTTTTTCTTGTGAAAAAATGCCACAATGCTATGATTGGCAACAATGCCAATAACCATAAAAATTCTGGATTTGCAAATTCGAATTTACTCAGCATCGTTTTCTTTTTTTACGTTATCCGTATTGTTTTTTGGTGCAAATTTATTTTCAGTTTCAACCTCATTTTCAACTTCAGATTCAACTTCGACTTCATTTTCGATTTCAACTTCATTTTCAACCTCAATTTTTAACCCTTCTAAAATTACATCGGCATAATTTCTGTGCATTTCGATTTCGGTAGCAAATGGTTTTGATTTTGCGAATTTCACTAAATCGGCAACTTGTAATAAGTCTTTTAATTTTAAAATTGTTTTTTTAGAAATATCTAACTTATTAATGTTGTTATGATTTTTAATGGTGTTAACTAAATCGCTAGTCGTACTTTCCATTGCAGCAATTTTCATTTCTTTTTCTATATACGTTCTAATAATGTCGGTTAATTCGCTATAATATTGTTTGGTTTTATTGTTTTGCCACAATAGCTTTTTATCCAAACTTTCT